>JACQGJ010000361.1 GCA_016199605.1 Armatimonadota bacterium
ATAGAAGACATCGTTCACGTTCCGGGAGTGGACTGGGTCCTCGTTGGCCCCTGGGACATGTCGGGCACGACGCAGAGCTTCGGCGATACCGAAAGCGATGAAGTCCAGAACGCCGTTCGAAGGGTCTTCGAAGTCGCGCAAGCGGCTGGCCGTCCTGCCGGCAACGGCTACTGTGGCGTTAATCATATCGAGAAAGCTCTGGAGCTTGGTTGCCAGTTGGTGATTCTCGGGGAGGACGCGGGCTGCCTGAAACAGGGATTAGATGACGCCGTCCAAGCGTTTCGCGAGCTGATCAATAGCAGAGAGAGAATACAGGCGTGACTGTTTGCCAAGCCGAGCACTCGGAGGAGGCGAGAGTCCATGGCAGAGAACACGGACACAAAAAACGAAAGGACCTGTTGCTGCCTCGGAAGGTGCAGGTATAGGTCTGTTGTGCTTGGTACCCGCCGCAACCATTTATTGGGCAGCAGTCTCTTTGACGGGGAAAGCCATGACGTGGCGTTAGAGCGATGCTCGGACGCCTCGAACTCGCAGATTCATGGTTTCTCCTCCTGCGCTACTTTCCCCGGTGGGAGTACCGCGAACTCGCCGCCTGTTATGCAGCCCTGGCCGACTTCAATTGTGGGAGAGAAGTCACCGTGGTTTCCATCTCCGGGAGCGTCAACGCTCAACCAGTTCCCCAGCTCTCCGCTCCGCGTCCTCAATCCCCGTTCTGATCTGCTCAAGATACTCGGGGCCGATCTCTCGCGGCAGGTCGGAGGGAATGTAGATTGGCTCCCCGAAATGCATGGACGTGGTTGAGAAGGGCTTGGGGATCATGTACCGATCCCAGGTGCTGAGCAATCTCCGCCCACTGGCCGCTATGCCAACGGGGATGATCGGTTTCCGCGAGAGAGAGGCCATGAGGACCACTCCGGGTTGCACCTGTCGTGGGGGACCTTTCGGGCCGTCGGGTGTGAAACCGATTCGGCCGCCGCGACGCAGAACCTTGATCGAGTGCCTCAGCGCTTCCGATCCGCCACGCGACGAAGAACCCCGTATCAGGCTCCAACCAAAGAACCTGAAGATATTGGACTGGTAGTGCCCGTCTTTGCTGAGACTGATCAAGGTGTGTACCCCCCGGCCTCGGAAGAAATGGACTGGGATAAAGGTCTTGGAGTGCCACAACACAAAGATGACTCCGCCTTCGCGCCAATGTTGCGCCAGTACCGACCTCCCCCCGATGCGGACCCGACAAGTCAACATGATGAGGTTGACCACGACCCACATGAACCGAGCGAGGAGCCAGAACTTAACCTCACCCCACAGCGGCGCCTGGCTGCGTTTGACCTTTCGCCCCAGACCGAGGGCCATCCGCTTCCAGGTTGACTGAGTGGGGGGTTGGAGGACCTCTGCGGGGAACTGATAGTCAATGCCCATGGTATGCCTTTGAGGGGTCGGAGGTGCGCATGTTTGGTGTGGGGATCAAATTCCCCCCTCGTGCTTTGCTTCGGTGTGTGACGCGATGCGCCACCACTCCGAAGCCGATTTTTTGGGATTCCGCAGACGTTTACATAGCGCCGGAGAAACCGTTTGCATTATAGAGTTTGCCCCGCGACTCAGTCAAGGATGTGTGAACTGACCTGAAACCCCAGGATGAGCAGGGATCCCCGGCCTGTGTGAGCCATTCGAGGTTGCAGCCTCCGTCGTCCTCCATCTATGAAAACTGCACCGTTGACATATGAAAACTGCACCGTTTGACGGTTCCTGCCCCCAATGCTAAACTCTCATTGGCTTAACGACAGGATTGGCGGTCCTGTTGCCAAGGGGGCTTCCTACTCGATCTGCTCCCGCGCCGCTTTGCATTCTTGTCACTCGGAGGTGCTGTAAATGAAATGGGGAGAGTTGCGGTCGCCTGCTTTGGGCTCCTCAGACAAATCGAGGATCGTGGTCATTCCGGTCGCTGCTCTTGAGCAGCATGGCCAACACCTGCCCGTGCTCACGGACACGTTCATAGCCACCGAGTTGGCGGAGCGTGTGAACACGGCGCTGCAGGAGGAAGTCCTGGTTCTTCCCACGCTGTGGCTTGGAGCTTCCGATCACCACCTCGGTTTTCCGGGCACGATGAGCCTGCACCTGAACACTTATGTCGAGGTGTTGTGTCAGATCATGGAGTGTGTGATTCATTCCGGATTCCGCAAGGTGTTCTTTCTCAATGGACACGGTGGAAACGTCGTGCCGGGGGCGCAGGCGATCAACATCGTCCGACAGAACCACCGAGACCTCGACGACCTGCGGCTTGTGTTCTCTGCCTACTGGGACCTTGCGGGCGAGGCAATCAAGACGGTGGAAGAGATGGAAACCTGGCGACTGACCCATGCGTGTGAATACGAGACCTCGATGGTGCTGTTCCTGCGTCCCGAATTGCCGGAAATGTCCGTCGCCCAGGGAGGCACTGCGACCATCGACTCCGAATACTACGTGCCGGACTATACACGCCCCGGAATAGTGACGGCTGCCTACGTGTTCGACGAGGTCACCCAAACCGGGGCCATGGGCCGCCCCGACCTGGGAACTCCCGGCAAAGGGGAGAAACTGATCGAGGCGATTGCCAACGAGATCGTCAACTTCCTGCGCGACATGAAGAAGTGGGGAAGGATCGAGCGTGGCCTCGCGAGTTGACGGGACTGTAATGTGAGTCGGGTATGACCCCCAGAGAACATACCGAGCAAAGGGAGCGGGATACCCTCTCCCTTTATGCGTCTTTGAGCGCCGAATCCAGAGGGCGATTGCGAGAGGATGCCAAATGTCCTCTCCGGAGCGAATTCCAGAGAGACCGCGATCGGATTCTCCACTGCAAAGCCTTTCGAAGACTCAGCCATAAGACGCAGGTATTCATTGCTCCGGTCACTGACCACTATCGCACCCGGTTGACTCATACCCTTGAGGTCTCTCAGATTGCGCGCACCATCTCACGGGCCTTGCGTGCAAATGAAGATCTGACGGAAGCGATCGTCCTGGGGCACGATCTCGGGCATCCTCCCTTTGGCCATGCAGGGGAGGAGGCGCTGAACCAAGCCTACCGCGAGTTTGTCCCGAACGCGAAGTTCCTGCACTACGAGCACAGCCTTCGCATCGTCGATTTCATCGAGAAAGACGGCGAGGGATTGAACCTCACGCACGAGGTCAGGGCTGGAATTCTGGGGCATTCAAAGGGACGGGCCAATCTCCTGTCGAGATCCCGGAACGACTTGCTGGACGAGGATTTCCCGAGCTCCCTCGAGGGACAGGTGGTCCGGGTTGCGGACCGGATCGCTTACGTGAACCATGATATCGACGACGCTATCCGGGCGGGACTGCTCGTAGAGGAGGATTTGCCGAAAGACATCCGACAAACCCTTGGCGCCCGGCACAGCGTGCGCATCACGCGGATGGTTCAGGATCTTGTCGAGCACAGCCAGGATTCGGCGGAGATCCGTATGAGCCCCGAAGTCCTCGAAGCCACGGATTGTCTGAAGGACTTTCTGTTCGCCAACGTTTACAGCGGCTCTTCCGCCGCGAAAGTGGAGGAGCACAAGATTCTTGGGATCCTATCGGGGTTGTTCCGGCATTACATGGACCACCCGGAGTTGGTGCCCCGGATTGGTGAGGGCGTCGATGGGGATGCCGCCTCACTGGCCCGAACGGTGTGCGACTACATTGCCGGCATGACCGACCGGTTTGCCAAGCAACAGTATGCCCTGTTCTTCCTACCAAAGGAATGGGGATCGACGTAGCCGGAATCCAAAGACCAAGGTCGGAGGAAAAAGCCAAACCACGGAAGCCAATCAGTTCAGTGAAAGAAAGGAAAGTCAATGAAGTTAGCAGTAAAGAGTCTTGCGGTGTCCTTAGTCCTTTGCATGTGCTGGGTCTCAGCCATGTTCGCGTCCCCCGGAGAGAAGCAAGCTGGATCCACTGGTGCGCCGAAACCAGCGACCGGAAAGCTACCGTCGTCAGGAAGTGGGAAGGTTAAGTCAGCCAACGCAAGAACCAAACCAGCGAAGAAACTGCCTCCAACGGCGACCGCGGCTGTGGTCAATGGGCAGAAGATCACTGTCGGTGAGGTCGACAAGGCCCTTGACCAGGTG
>JACQGJ010000362.1 GCA_016199605.1 Armatimonadota bacterium
CTCCTCACGGCGGTAAACCGACCGTGCTATCCAAACCTATACGCGTTCAGGTTGATAAGCATACCATCTGAACGGTTACGGATTAGTGAACCATACCAAGGAGAAGATATGAAAGTGTTGGTCACCGGCGGAGCCGGTTTCATCGCGTCGAACATCGTTGATGCATATCTCGAACGAGGGGACGAAGTCGTCGTTGTGGACAACCTTCGCTCGGGACGAAGGTCGAACGTCAATCCCAAGGCCAAGCTTTACGAAGTGGATCTTTGTGACTCCTCATTGGGAGGGGTTTTCGATGCGGAAAAACCGGAATGGGTGAATCACCACGCCGCTCAAATCGATGTTCGCTACTCGATGGAGCACCCCATGGAGGACGCCCGGATCAACATCTTGGGATCGCTGAATTTGATGGAGCAATGCCGAAAGCAAAAGGTTCGGCACGTTATCTTCGCGTCCACAGGCGGCGCGATCTACGGAGAGCCTTTGTATCTCCCTATCGACGAGGCGCATCCCCCGCGACCCCTATCGGCTTACGCCGCGGCCAAGCTGTCGGTGGAAACCTACCTGCGACTGTACCGGAGTAACTACGGCCTCGATTACACCGTTCTCCGGTATGCGAACGTTTACGGTCCACGGCAGGACCCCCTCGGCGAAGCCGGCGTCGTCTCTATCTTCATCAATAGGATCTTGCGCGGGGAAAGGCCGACGATCTACGGAACGGGAGAACAGACGCGCGACTACATCTTTGTCGGCGACATTGTGCGAATGAGCCTGCTGTGCGGGGAAAACACGGCTGGAGAGACAATCAACCTCGGCACCGGCGTTGCCACCTCGGTGAACGATCTATTCGCAGTATTGAAGGACTTGATGGAGTTCACAGAAGAGGCGGAGTACGCCCCTCCGCGAACGGGAGAATTGGAGGCCAGCGTTTTGAACGCCGACTATGCCAGAGAGCGGTGCGGGTGGTCGGCCCGGGTGAGCCTGAGGGAAGGTCTACAGCAGACGGTGGACTACTTCCGACAACAGCAGGCTGGTTGAGCCTTGCAGCAGAAAATCCCTTCGATGGCTGAGCAACCCGTGATTCTCCTGCCGCTCGACAATCGCCCCTGCAACCTTCGCTTCCCGGTACAACTCGGGAGGATTGCTGGTGTCGAGGTGACGGTTCCGCCGAAAGAGCTTCTCGGCAGTCTGCAAGAGGCCGGTCAAAGCGATGCTTTGCTCGACTGGTTGGACGGTGAGAGTCGCTCTGGTACCGACGCCGCGGTCCTCTCGATCGACATGCTGTGCTATGGAGGACTGGTTGCATCCCGGAAGCCTTACACGCCCTTGGACCTGGCCACAGAGCGATTACGGAAGGTGGCTCGGTGGGCTGAGGCTGGCGCAAACATGCCCGTCCACGCCTTCAATATAATTACCCGGCTCTCGATCACGGTCGACTGCGACGCCGCAGCCAGGGACTACGACCTGATTAACCGGTACGCACAAACTCAGGACCGAGGCGAAACCACCGGTAACGCTCAGGACCTCAGGGAAGCGGAGACGCTGAAGCAACAGATTGGGGAGGGCGTGCTGGAGTCTTACCTTCAAGCGCGTCGCCGAAACCACCACATCAACCGGCAGGTCATTGATTGCGTTCGCGACGGCGTGTTCGACGATCTGGTTCTCTGCCAGGAAGACGCAGCGGAGTTCGGTTTCCACAGACAGGAACAGTCATACCTGAGAGAACACGTCAACCAGTTGAATCTGGAAGACCGGGTCTTCCTGTACCCAGGCGCCGACGAAGCCGCATGCACGCTCCTCGCCAGGCACGTCCTAAGTGCGGAAGGGGCGTCGCCAAGGATTCGGGTAGTCTATTCACACGAGGAAGGGAGACAAGGGATCCCGCCCTTTGAGGACCGCCCTTTGCACGAGTCCGTGTCCCTCCACCTTCGATCCGTCGGAGCGATGGAGACTTGCGACGCCGACGGGAGTGACCTTATTCTGTTCGTAAACGCTTGTGCGCCGATGAATCGCGAGCAAGCCTCCCAAAGGTCCGCTCGGGAAAAGAGACTGGATTTGCTTGCTCCTTTCGCGGAGAGCGTTCGCACCGCTCTCGAAGAGGGGCGACTGGTTGCAGTCGCTGACGTGGCTTTCCCAAACGGTGGAGACACCCAGTTTGTTGAGTTGCTTTTGAGCGAAACGCCAATCGCAAGGTTAGCCAGCTATGGGGGCTGGAACACGGCGGGGAACACCTTGGGAACGGTTTTGGCGCACGGCGTCCTGAGGTGGCTAAGCCTTCAAGCCAGGCCTGTGGATTCTCTCTCGGAAAGAGCGCATTTCCAGTTCCTCTTTGAGCGGTTCATCGACGACTGGGCCTATCAGGCGATTGTTCGGAGGGAGATGGAGGACCATTGGGCAAAGCCCCGGGGGGTGTCGATCTTTGACCTGGGCGAGTCTGCAGGCAGTGCAGAGCAGTTTGTGTGCGAGCGTCTGGCGACGTATGTCGAGCGGGTGTATCAACAGCACTTCCGGTGTGTGGTCGGGGATCACGGCTGTCAGTGGTCGGCGGTCTTGCCGTGGAGACGAGGATTTGAGATTGATTTCCGGGTGGAGTTTCCGTCCGGCATGGAGAAGGTTGGTGAGACGTCATGATTATCGTCATGCAACAGAACGCAAGCAGCGAATGTATTGATGCGGTCATTCAGGAGATTGATCGGATGGGGTTCAAGTCCCACCCGATCTTTGGCGTGGAGCGCACGGTGGTCGGCGTCATCGGCGACAAGACCCGCGACACGCTGGAGCATTTCGAGCAGTTCGAGGGAGTCGAGCGGGTCCTCCCCATCCTGCAGCCCTACAAGTTCGCGGGACGCGAGGTCCAACAGGAAGAAACAATCATCGAGGTTGGGAACGTCCGGATCGGAGGCGCCAGGTTATGTATCATCGCGGGTCCCTGTTCGGTGGAGAGCGAAAGCCAAATTATGAGCATCGCCCTGGCGGTAAAAGAGTCGGGGGCTGATATGTTGCGCGGAGGCGCCTTCAAACCGAGAACCTCGCCTTACAGTTTCAAGGGACTGAGAGAGGAGGGGTTGCGCCTTCTCGCCGCTGCGAGGGAAGCGACCGGTCTGCCCGTGGTGACGGAGGTCATGGACGCGCGCCACGTGGAGGCAGTGTACGAATACGCGGACATGCTGCAGGTCGGCGCACGGAACATGCAGAACTTCACTCTCCTGGAAGAACTGGGCAAAATCGACAAGCCGGTTTTCCTGAAACGCGGTCCCAGCGCAACCATCGAGGATCTTCTCATGGCTGCCGAATACATCATTGCCGAAGGCAACCGCAAGATACTTCTCTGTGAGCGGGGTCTCCGCACTTTTGAGACAGCGACCCGCAACACCTTCGATGTAAGCGCGATACCGGTGCTTCAGCGACTCAGCCATCTTCCCGTTTTCGCAGATCCCAGCCATGGGGGCGGTCATTGGTGGCTGGTCGATCCTCTGTCGCGGGCGGCAGTCGCCGCCGGGGCGGATGGGCTGATGGTCGAAGTCCACGACAATCCCAAGACCGCACTGAGCGATGGGCCTCAGTCTCTTACGCCGAAGAACTTCACGAAGCTGGTGGAGAATCTGAAATCTGTTGCGGCCGCCGTGGGTCGCTCGATGTAGTCCGTTGGCTGGTTTGGAGCGCCGTGTCATTACTGATGAGGTGACACTGCATTGCACATGATTCGATGGAGCCGGGACCTTGGAGTCCCAACTACCATGCTGTCCATTGGTGTGTAGACTTCAATGGACAGCACAGCAAAGGATGTCCGCCTGGCTCGCCCATACCATGATGTTGGGAATTCGCCTGGTGTGAGGTTTATAAAGGGATGCTTCTCTACGGATTCCAGGAACCCTCATTCAAACGAGAAGTCGACGGCTTCATTGTTGTTCGGGCCATGCGTGACTTTTCACAATGCCCTAACGACGAACAATGGATGTACACCGTCGCCTTCCTTCTGAGCATCCTGCGTCGCAGTCAAGAAGTGGCATTTGCCTACCTCACCGACGTATCCAATCAGATGGCTCGCCTTTCAGCACCTGACCTCCACTATGCTGCTTCCTTACCCCAATGCGTTCTGAAAGGGGAACAGCGGAGCCCCGAGGCGATCATGCTGGACGTAAGCCGAGCTGACCTGTCCATTGTGGTCATCTGGATGTATGAGGAAGAATGCCTGCTGTTGTGTCTGCCATGCGGCTGGACTCTTGCCAGCGTGCGTGATTACTTACGTGAAACGACAACAACATGGGATGTCCAAGTGCGACAACTGCTTGCAAAGGGTGGTTTTGCTATCGACCCCATGGCCGATGGTTTCGGAATCAGAGTGGCCACGTTCGACTACGCCCTCTATGAACAACTATGTTGTCTCATCCAGAAATAGAGAAACGGAATCCAAGGGTGAATGGGGTCACGTGGCCGGTTTGCAGCTCGACCCCGCGGCTCTATGGACTCTCCCCACTCAGTCTGGTAGAATGCTCCATGCACTGACGACTTGCGGCTCGACCCCGCACACTGGAGTTTGAAATGTCATCCGACACCCAGCATGAGCAGCAATCCTACGTCCTCTCACTTGCCCATCAGCATGATGTGAAGTTCATCCGCCTTTGGTTCACGGACATCCTCGGCTTTCTCAAGAGCGTCGCCATTACGGTGGAGGAGCTGGAGGAAACTCTGGAGCAAGGCAAGGGGTTTGACGGATCTTCCATCGAGGGCTTTGCCCGCATTGACGAGAGCGATATGGTCATGATGCCCGATCCGGGCACGTTTTGCATTCTTCCCTGGCGCCC
>JACQGJ010000376.1 GCA_016199605.1 Armatimonadota bacterium
GCCCCCGGCGTCACCGAAGCCTCAACGCTTGTATCCAGTATCCAGAATCAAGCATCGTGTGCTTTCACCGACACCGGCCTTACGGCAACGACGGCCTATTATTACCGGGTCTTCGTAAATGACACCGGGGCCCTGTCCAGCGGATCCAACGAAGTGAGCGCCACCACGGCTTCCCCGCCTCCGCCCCCGCCGTCCGTGGCGAACCTGAGCGTCGCCGCCACCCCGACCAGCCTCGTCGCCGACAATGCCGCCCAATCGACGATCACTGCGACGTTAACCGATGTGAACAACCAGCCCGTCGCCGATCACGCCGTTGACTTCACAACGACCGCGGGAACTTTGTCCGCTGCCTCGGCAACCTCGAATGCCCAAGGCAACGCCAGCGTTACCTTGAAGAGCGCTGCCGAAGGGACGGCCAACGTTACAGCCACCTCCAGCGGGTTGACGGGAACGTGCAGCGTGACGTTGACCGCCCCTCCACCGCCGCCAGCGACCGTGAGCGTCGCCGTCACTCCTACACTCATCACCGCCGACGGGGTTACCACCGGCACGGTCACCGCCAACGTCACCGTCGGGGGTCAACCCGCACCTGACGGCACGACGGTCACTTTCACGACAACCTGGGGCAGCTTCCAGGGCGCAGACCCGGCGACCCCTCAAAGCCTGCAAGCCACAACCGTTAACGGTGTAGCCAGCGTCGTGCTCGTTTCTTCCAACACGATGCCGGCGAACAGCAGCTTCACCGTCACGGCGTCGGCGCTGTCGCAGCAGGCGACGACGACGCCGCAGGCACAGCAAGTCCAGCAACCTCCTGTTCCGCCTCTCAGCCTCGTGGTCGAGTGGTACCCCGGGGAAATGTCAGGGAGCCGCGCGTGTGCGACCAACGGGGATACTATTGCCGGATGCGCCACGATTCACTTCTACGCGATTCCCGCAGTCCTGGGTGGTGAGCCCGTCGCTGTGCAAGCCATTCGCATATCGGATGATTCTAATCATCTCAAGCAGCAGCGACTTTGGCTGGCTTCGAGAAACGAGATCATTCAGCACACTTACAACACTACGGACAACCCTCCCACGTCCCCGTGTCCGCCCCACCTCGCGCAAGGCCAGACTCTGTACGACTTCATGCCCAACGAAGCGTGGTCCACGGACAACTTTCACCTTGGGACTTACAGCGTCGGAGTGACATACACGGTGGGTAGCGCCGTGCCGAACAACCCTCCGAATCCGCCGACGCCTCCGCAGCCGCAGTTTACGTCGATCACGGTGAACCTGAAGAACCTTACAATAGAGGTGCTACAGGATGCCGACCATCCCCGGTTGCTCAAGTGGTATGACAGCCAGAGTCCGAGCAACACAACGAAGATCGCCTTCAGCCTGGAGAGCGGCAACTCGATTCCCGTGACGGCGACGGTCAGCATCTACGCTCTCGATCGTCCGAAGGACGGTCCGCCGATACGCACCTACACCGTGCAGACCACCTCCTCCCCCACAAGCCAGACGGTATCTGCCGACTGGGACGGCAAGTTGAACGGAGGTCAAGACGCTCCCACGGGCCTTTACGCCTTCGACGTGAACGCCGATTGGGGGACGGGCGCTTGTCCGCATGCCCACGACAGGAAGACCAGCGAGCACCTGACCATCGACCCCGCTATCGACGCCCAGGGCAACCAGATCACCGAGGCGGAGTATGGCGGCTACGACGACAACGGCACCCCCGACGACGAGAGTGATGACAACCAGATTTACTACATCAAGCACTACCGACTACGCGAGGTCGCGCAACCGATCGACGACGACAACCCGCAGACGGAAGAATATGAGAGGGATGGTGTGGCGAACGAAGACCCTACCGAGGACGCGAATAACGATGGAATCCCGGATCACGTAGATAATGACCAGGATGGGTTGGTAGACGAAGACCCGATCGACTACAGGCCACCGGAGAATGCCTCCGAAGGGAAGATCACCCTTTACGACCCGGACTTGGAGCAAGTATGGGAAAGCTCCATCGCCACCCTTCCCTGCACGGAGCACAACAACGCCACCGACGGACTCACCACCAGCACCGCGGGCAAGCAGCACTCGCTGAAGCTGCTCATCCCCGTGAACCTCATGGAGAAGACAGGCGACTACCACTTCGTCGTCTCGGCCAAAGACAGCGACGAGACCTACGAGAAAGGTCATCGGGATAAATGGGCCGTGGAAGCGGGGCCGATCTTCACTGTGCAGCAGCCCGCTGTAACGGTGCTGGCGTTGGAGGATCCCATGATAATCCGATTTGATCCTATCGGGATCGTTCCCTCGACCCTCAAGCTCATGTTTCAGGGACAGGATGTGACCAGCAAAGCGCAGATTGTCACGGATCGAGAAATACGTTTGCCCTGGCCGACCTATCCCACCGAGCAGCCTGATGACACGCATCGTTTCTCCCTGCGCGTGGAGGCGTGGAGCAAAGGAGCCGCCAAAGTCGTCGCGCAAGTGAAGCCTATAGACTTCTCTCCGCAGAGCGATGACCCTGAGGATCGCGACGTAAAACTCAGATACTTATTGCTCAAACCAGCGCACGTTCGCGTGAAGGTGTTTGCTTTAGCCGACGATGGATCAGCTCCTCAACTCATACGGACGTTTGAAGAGGATAAAGGCGCTGGGGAGCAGGAAAGCGTATGGAACGGGACAGAGGACGATGGACTGCCTACCTCCCAGGAGAGGGATTACCAGTGCGACGTGTCAGAGGTTCTTCCTGACGGAATAGAGCGGCTGGTTGTTTCCATTGACCCGGAAGCACAAGTACGGCTGGGCGGCACAAGGCACGTCAAAGAGCCCACATTCCTGGACGGTGTGTTTCGCATCCGGGTTTACGTTCCCACCGGAGGAACACTCAAAGTCAAATTATGGCAAGGGGATCCCGCTTACACTCTCGACATCTTCAGATACGAAGCAGGCAAGGATACGGTTGTCCCGCATACGTTCGGCGGTACCGCGGACGGGACATATTATGTGGAGGTGGAAGTGGGGGGCAACGATCCGGCCAATCCCGCCAAACCGGGATGGTACTGCGCGCATCTTTACCGAAACAATGGTGAAGTGAAGGACTTCACCGTGGGTGCGACGTTTGTGCAGATGGGACGATGCAGCAAGGTGCCGTGGGCCGGGTGGTATTGGCCCTACGGAGACGCGCTGAACCCCAACCTTTACGATGCTGGCGGTCCGTATGACAAGTACGATCAGTACGTGCAAGCTAAGACTGCTACGAACCCCGGACTGCGTAGTGACGAAGCAGCTTCGCATACAATCCTCCCAGGTGCCCTGAACTACAGTTGGACTGGACACTGCGATGCTTGGGCAGCGGCAGCGATTGTGGAATCCGAGCCCCGGCAACCTCGCACGAAAGAAGGGATCAATTTTGGCGTGGGGGATCTGAAGGGGTTGCTGACTGGAATACACTTCGGCGAGGGCCCGCTAATACAAGGCCAACAGTGGTTGGGGCCTCGATACGATGATAACCCGGGGGATGACCCATTTGACCCTCCTCCGTATGAGTTCCAGAATTTCATAGCAAAATGGATTCGGGGCAGTGGCAGGGCTGTAGTAATGGATATGGACCCTTTGAAAGAGGTGTGGTCCCATCCCCTGTGGAAATACGAAGCCAAGATGGTGGCGCGGAGCCGTGACAAAATGACTGTCGATGTGACATGTGGGCTTCACTATGTTGCTGAGCCCACCAACCCCATCGACCCTAACTATCTCATGAACGATCCCCCCGAGTCTGATCGGTATGTGGAGATGAAGTCTCTGGATTACTGGCTGCATTACAATCAATCGTACTGGCCCGATGGTGGAGCATGGAAACCCCGTGTCCCCGGAGTGGCGGAGAATCCTGACTTCCTGTGGGTACCCAACATACCCCGATACTCGAACGAATGCCAAGATGGCTTGGATCCAGGTAGGGTAGATGAGATACTGAGTCCATGAAGCTGTGAGGGAAGTAATGTTGCGAATGATGAACAGGAGATTGGCTTGCTTGACTTCCACAGGAGGTCTGGTCCTTCTCGGCCTGATGTGCGGCTGGCTGTTTACACACCAAAAAGCTCCTGCTGAGAATAGGCGTTCCTTGGCCGCCCCGACGTGGAAGGTTGGAGATTGGTGGGATATGGAAGAGAGTTGCGTCGCAGTGCTTACCCCCGTCATACATTGGGAAGAGCCGTATCGGTTACGTTATAAGGTGGAGGCTATCGTCAATATCGAGGGTTACGAAGCGTACAAAATGTCCCTCACATTCTACAGCCCTTCAGGCCGACCCAAACGCACTAGAAATTGCTTCTATCTGCACGCAAAAGACCTTTCAATGTTCCAACACGAAAGCCTGGGAAACGCGGGGGAAGTGGTGCTGCAGGATATGCAAACCCCGGGGCAGCCGCTCTGGACTGGGCGGTTTCCTGGCTGTTGGCCGGTATTTCCACTGATAGAAGAACAAAGGAAGGAAGTAGCACTACCTCCTTTTGAGTTTCGTCGTGCGGATGGAAGTGTCAAACCACTGGGAGAGGGGCAGATCTTTCTCCAGATGGAATGCGAACCGGGCAAGAGCTTCCCTCGTCAGGAGGTGAGCGTCGAAACGATGGATTGGGGCGGTCAGCAGCGGCATGTTTTCCGGGTGATGTTTCGGCAGCTAAGGACGGACCGGAAAACAAGGAGGCAAGCTGACCAGCGATGGCTTGCTGATATTGGTTTTCCAGCGCAGGCTTGGATGAACGATGGGCAAGGCTCACCCAATACTAGTTGGACTCGCTTGGTGGACACTTCGCAGGGACTATCGTTTGAGATCCCACGCCCTCGCGTTGAGGGATTTGTGGTCGTGGAATCGGCATTGGAATAACCTTTGCCGCGTCAGGGTTTCATGGGTTTGGTTGTTCCTTGCCATCCGGTTCCGGCGTTTCGCAGATGCTCTCTCCTGCGCGTGCCTCGGTGTCGAGGTCACGCCGGGTTCTTGAGAATCTGGGGCGCGAGAACCTGCGAACTCTGCGAGTTCGAGTGTTGCCCTGTCGCCTCGGTAGTCAGTTGTGTCAGGAACGCGAATCCGAAGAATTGGGTGTGTCCTGCCCGGCAGGAAGTGGGTAAGGGTAAGTGGCAAATCCCCGGGTTCTACTGGCGGGGAGGAGTACTCCACTGGCGGATGCCCGGACCGTACTGGCGAGGAGGAGTGGCTCACTGGCAGATGCCCGCAGCCTACTGGCGAGGAGGAGTGCTCCACTGGCGGATGCCCGGAGCCTACTGGCAGATGCCCGGACCCTACTGGCGGATGCCCGGGGTCTACTGGGGGATGCCCGGGGTCCAATGGCGGATGCCCGGATCCATCTGGTGGATACCCGGGGTCCGCTGGTGGACCGTGGGGGCCTACTTGCCGCGATTTTGGGCAGAAATCTTCTTGAAAGAGGCTTTTGGACGCAAAGAACCGATAAAATCACGTATACTCGTTAAGGGTGAGGGGGTATTTTCACCCTTAACGAGTATAATTGACGGAGGGAGAAGCGAAATGACGTTAACAGCAGGATTTGTGAAAGCCCGGTTACGGGCGACGGAGGCGTTCCAGCGCCTCATGGCGGCGGCTTGGGTGTGGGCGGAGAAGACGGTCGCTCAGTGGACGGCAGACTTGACAACCTACGACGCCAAAGAGTTGGCGGTGACCAATGCGGCTCAAGACCTGTTGAAGCAGCGGGGCAAGGCCGACGCCCGGCTGGTAAAGCTGCACGATCAGACGGTTCTGTGTCTGGGGATGGCGCGGGCGAAATACCGGCGCAACCCGGAGATTTTAGGCTGGCTGCAGCACTTGGACTCCGAATCCACCGGCCGTCAGGACACCCTGAATGACGCTACGGCGTGGTTGGCCGCTTGGAAGAAGCTGCCGGAGGCCGACCAGGCGACTGTCTGCACCACCACGATTGCCGATTTTACTGCGCTGTTGACCGAGGCGGAGACCGAGTTCAAGGCGCTCAAGGACGTGGAAACCCTCTCACGCAAAGCCCGCAGCGAGTTCGCCCACTTGGTCGGCGAGATGTGGCAGGACTGCGTGGAATGGTACATGGCGGCGTTGCTGGTGTTCCCGGAGGAGACGCCGGAAGGTGTCAACCTGCGTGCGACCATTCCCACCGCGACCACAGAGGTTGCCTCCAACGAGGACACCGGGTCCACCACCCAGCCGGAAATCCCCGGCGACGACGCGCCGTCAGGGGGAACGGGGACACCGAGCTAAGTGCAAAAGAGGGGGATAGGGAGAGAGGCTCCGGCATTTTTGATTTTGGATTTCTGATTTTTGATTCGAGAAGCGCCGCGAGGTCGCGGGACGGTTCAATCAAAAATCGCAAATCAAAAATCTGAAATCTTCTCCCTATCCCCTGTTGCCAAACCCTCTCATGGAGGTTCCTCATGCCCACGCTGAAGACGACTTACTATGCAGATGGGTTGTTCTTTGACGCGGTGATTGCGGCTCTGCGGGGGGCGCGGCAGTCGGTGCAGATCGCCACGTTCCTGATTCGCACCGGGTATGCGAATGAGACCCGCGCCAATGCGGTGGAGGCGGAGTTGATCGCGTGCGCGGCGCGGGGCGTGGACGTGCTCGGGGTCTTCAACTACTCCCGCTTCGAGCCGGACGTGGCGGCCGCCAACTACGCCACCGCGCAGCGCCTCGCCGCCGCCGGTTGCCGCATCCGCCTCGGACCTCCCAACCAGACCTTCCATGCCAAGATCCTCATCGTGGACCGCTCCATAGCTTTCGTGGGCAGCCACAACATCACCCGGGGCGCTCTGACCTTCAACCGGGAATTGACCAGTTGCACGGAGGTCAAGGAGCTGGTCAACCGGGTGGGGCATTACTTCAACCAGCTCTGGTATGCCTCCATCCCCTTTGCGCAGGCGCCGCCGCCCACCAACCTGATTCCCCTCGTGATCGAGTTGTTGGGGGTCGCCGCCGAAGGCGCGGAGCTGGCGCTGACCTTCGAGCCGAACCTGACAGACGGGGTTGACGCCTTTGCCGCCGTGGCAGCCCCACTCGGCACGCTGGCCGGAGCGGTGATGGGAGCTACCGTTGCTCCCACCGATCGCGTGGCAAGGGTCACGCCCACGGTAGAGTCTGGCGCTCCGGTGTTCGTCGCGGTGCGCGGCTACAACGCGGGTCAGACGATTGCCACGAGCAATGTCATCCAACTCACTTACCAGCCGAGTGGAACCGGCGGAGGCGACGGAGAAGGCGGGGGCGGAGGCGGCAGCGAACCCCCGCCGCCCGAACCGCTGATCGCGCCGACGCTGAGCAGCGTGACACAGACGGGTGATACGCAGGTGACCGCCTCCTGGGAGTTTTTAGGGCACGCCACCTTCAACCGCTTCGAGATTCAGCAGCGTGATCTGATTGGCAGTTGGCACGTGCTGGGCATCGAGATGAACGCGGCGACTCGCCAGTGGGCGGGAACTCCGGTGGCGATGAGCGAGGCGCTGCCCTTCCGCGTCGTCGTCTTCAACCTTGCCGGAGAATCGGCCGCGAGCAACGAGGCAAGTCTGGCGCAACCGCCTGCGCCTCCACCGGAACCGTTGACCGCCCCGACGCTGACCTCGGTGGTGCGGGCCACGGGTGACAACGTCACGGCGACGTGGGAGTTCACGGGAGCGACGGGCTTCCACCGGTTCGAGATTCAGCGGCGTGACATCGCGCTGATCTGGGTGACGCTCGGAACGGTGATGGACGAGACAACGCGGGAATGGACCGGAGCGGCGGCCGGCACCACGGTAGAGATGCCCTTCCGTGTCGTGGTGTTCAATATGGCGGAGGAATCGGCGGCGAGTAACGAAGTGTCCCTGGCCCCTCTTCCGGCGCTCGCAGCGCCGACGCTCACGACGCTGTATCGCGTCGGACCGATGGGGTTGCACGTAGACTGGACGGTGACGACACCGGACAACTTCGCGCGGTTCGAGCTGCAGCAGCGGCAGACTGATGGCGTGACTTGGACGGCGTTTGCGACGGTGACCAACTCGGCGGCGCGTTCCTGGGAAGTGGACTTCGTGCCATTCCGTGACGCGACGCACCCGGTGCGCGTGGTCGTGTTCGACACCTACGGACAAAGCGCGGCAAGCAACGAAGTATCCATCGGCGGCCCCGACGCTCCGCACATCGAATCCGTAGCCACTGCTTCAGGCACGACGGTAACAGTGCAATGGACCTGGAGTGGGTTGGACTTCCAGAGCTACATCGTGCAGCAGCAAGACGCACAGCAGACCTGGCAGGACATCGCCCAGATCTTCGCTCAATCAACGATGCAGTGGACGGGAACTCCGAACGCCATGCTGGCGGGTCGCCCGTTTCGTGTGGTCGTGAACGCCGGCGTTCCCTCACCGGTGCCAGTTTACAGCAACGAAGTGTCACTCGTCGCAGGACCACCACCCGCCCCCGTGCTTGGGCTCATCACCGCCAATGTGCTTCCGACCGTCCACGTCCCGTGGACGTGGGCAGGCGCTCTCAACTTCACCAGCTTCGTCATTCAACAACGCAACAACGCGATGGTGTGGCAGGACCTCGCAACCATCACCAACCCCGCGACTATAGACTGGACCGGGCAAATGCTCCCGACCGGCCAAGCGTGGCCCTTCCGCCTCGTCGTCCACCTCACCACCGGCGAATCGGCAACCA
>JACQGJ010000377.1 GCA_016199605.1 Armatimonadota bacterium
CACTGTCCCCTGCCAATCTCCCATGAAGGGATCGGGGGTCGCTTCCTGTGCTTGTGCGCGCCAAACTCCCGGACCGAACCATACGCACACAGCCACGCATACGTTCACAATCAGCCAAGCTCTAAACATGTGTTATTCCTCCTTATGGATACCCGTACCAAACTTTTCACCCTCCGGCGGGTACAAGTCCACTTCCCAGATTGTCGGGACCTCGACGGCCTCGAGGATGTTGAGCCGGAAGCTCCTGGCCGTGACAGGCTCGAAGCGAAGCTGGAATTCCCCGAGAGTCGTCCCCTCGTGAAACGTTCGCCAGACCTCGCCATCGAGGTACTGCAACTGGAACTTGCGGACGCGATTCCAGGGGCTCTCAAGGATGAGGATTCGGTTGAAGGTCCTCGGCTTGCCGAGGTCTACCTCAAGCCACCCTGAACGCGATCCCGGAGCGCCGCCCCAACGCGTGCCTTCGTCGCCATCGAAGGCTTTGCTGGCGTTGTAGTCCTCGTTCCAGATACTGGAAGCAGCAGCCTTCTTGCCAATCGTCAACGAACCGCGTGTTACCAGGGATATCGGCTTGAGGCCGGAGGCTGGCACGCCCAACTTCAGAGCGATGATGGTGTCGATCTCGTCGCGGTGCTCGGCAGGCAAGCGAATCTCCAGAGCTTCGTCTGTCTGCCGGAAGGTTGGTTTGCCTCCGGAAAGCGCGGTGCACGTCATAATCTTCTTCCGCAAGGGTGGCAGCTTGAGAACGTCCTCCTCCCAGCCGAGCACGTGCAGGTAGACTGTCTTCCCCTTGCGGGTAGACACGACCCCTCTGCTCGGCTGGTACGGCCCGCCGGTCGTCGCATAGATGCTCTCACCATACTTCTTGAGCCAGACTCCCATCTGGCGATAGCGTTCGGCCTGACGGGGATCGATGCGTCCGTCCGGCATCGGCCCTGTGTCCAACGCAAGGTTGCCACCTCCGCCCGCGCAACGGATGAGGAGGTGGAGGCATTCCTTCAACGACTGGACCGGAGCGCTGGTCCCGCTCCACGACCACGCCGTGCTCATGGTGATACAACTCTCCCAGGGACGGTCGAGTTGGAACTGCCCGATGGTTTGCTCGGGCGTGTCGAAGTCTTCAGCAAGTCCAGCGCGGTTGTTGATGATGATGTCTGGTTGGAGCTCGCGAATCATCTTGAACATACGCGGGGTGTCCCAGGTTTCCGCATTGCCCTGCAGACCGTCGAACCACAGACCGTCGATCTTCCCGTAGTTTGTGAGCAACTCTCGAATCTGTCCGTGCAGGTACTCGATGTACCGGGCGTGGTCCTTCGTCAGATAGTCGGGGTGGTGCCAGTCCGGTGGGGAGTAGTACCAGAAAATGCGAAGGCCCGCTTGTCGGCAAGCCTCTGCCAGCTCCGCGGTTACGTCGCGCTTGAACGGCGTGTTGGTCACCTTGTACTCGGTCAGCTTGCTGTCGAACAGACAGAACCCGTCGTGGTGTTTGGTAAGGAAGATGATGTACTTCGCGCCGGACTCCTTGATCAGTTGTGCCCACTCCGTGGCCTTGAACTGGGTGGGGTTGAACTGCTTGTACAGGTTGTCGTAGGTTTCCAGAGGCACGCCGCCTTCGGCATGATCGGGTTGCAGCCCCGGCCGCGGTCCATTGCGCGACCAGCCGATCTCTCCCTCCGCGATACTGCACGGCCCCCAGCAGACGAAGACTCCGAACTTCGCCTCCCGGAACCACTTCATGCGAGCGTCGCGCTGCTCGGTGGTCTCCTTCGGTTTGTCCTCGGAAAGGGCCGGTCTTGTATTGATGGGGGATTGAGTCAACCCGATCGATGTCAGCAGCCCGGCAACCAAACCCCGGCGAGAATAGCCGTTTCCGTTGAGCATGTTCGCTTCCTCTTGACGCACCTTAACTCACTCGTAGAACCATGCAGCGGTCGCACTTTTGAGCTTGAGCGACAGCCCGCCTTTGTAGTTGAAGTAGGTAATGAGTGCGCGGTCGCCGACCCACGTGACCGCCGGATACGCCCAGGCATCGTCCGGGGTTTCCTCGAGGTTCCTGAAGTGTTCCCAGGTTTCCCCTTCGTCTCTGGAGATCGCGGCAGTCAGGGGATTGCGCTTTTCGGCCCCGGGATTGTGATTCCAGATCGCCAGCAGGTCGCCCGTCGTCGGAATCCGGCTGATGGACACGGGTGCCGCAGTGCCGACGAGAGGCGTAGGCGCTGGCTCACTCCAAGTCTCCCCCCCGTCCTTCGAGAGGCTTCTGTACTGCCCGCCCAGTCCGGTCCGCAGGAGCATCATCACTGTGCCGTCCTTCAACTCGACGCACGCCGGCTCGTAGCAATCTCCTTTTGCAGGCCGAACACGAGGGCTGTCGTGCCACGTCTTCCCGTCGTCGTCTGAGAGGCAGCAATAGCTGTCACCCCCCTCCCAGGCCTCCAGCAGGATGCGGCCTGTCCGCAATCGGATACAACGTCCGTTTGTGAGACCGGTGTACATGTTGTCTGGGCTGAGTTGTTTGGCGGGGCCCCACGTCTTGCCTTCGTCGTCGGAAGTGCGCATCATGATGCGGCAATCCTTCGATTCCGAATTCTTCTGGCAGTAGAAAAGGGCGATGTCGCCTGTGTTGAGCCGCAGGAAGTTCACCTCCATGACATTGCAGCCGCCGTCGTTCTCAATCAGAGTGTACTTCTTTCCCCAGGTCCGCCCGCCATCGGTCGAGATCTTCCCCGAGATGCGGGCCGGTCCGTGGTCGGCCCCGTCTTCCGCGTAGAATTCGGTCCATCCCAGCAGCAGCGAGCCATCGTTGAGCTGGAGGATTTCGGCTTCGCTGTTGCGCGGGTTCTGCGGCCCGACCGGCGCGACGAAGAGCTCGAAAGTATCTTGTTCGTTCATCTGTGCAACTCCTTTCAGGTGCGCTGATCCCAGAATCAGAGTCATGACTCCGATGGGGACCAGTCTGGTTAAGCTATCCCTTGCTATGTTCTCGTCTCCTCACGCCGTTCCTCGAAAGTACGCTCGGTACTTCTCCAGCGCCTGGCAGATCGCCTCGATGTTTTCCATCGGAACATCCGGCGCGCATTCGGCGGTGAGCCAGAGGCCTCCTTCGGGCGACCCCAGCTTCTCCACGGCCTCTCGAACGTGGGTGTCGATCTCTTCGGGCGTGCAGAACGGGAACATCTGCCGGTCAAGGTCGAGGTTCACGCAGACCTTGCCTTTGCACTCTCTCACGAGGTTATCCAGGCCGTTGGCCCGAATCTGTGGATTGACGACATTGACCCCGCAATCGATCAGGTCCTCGATGATGGGAATGATATGGCCGTCGGTATGGAGGAAGACCGAGGCACCCGCTTCATGACACAAACCAAAAATCGCAGCGAAGCAAGGCTTCAGGTACTTGCGCCACTTCTCCGGGCTGATGGCAATGGAGGTCTGCATGCCGAGGTCATCCCCGAAGCCCATCAACTCGGGTTTGTTCTCAAGCATACGACGCACCTCACTGAGGTTATAGGCGAGCACTTTGTCGAGAAGCATCTGCAGCTCGGGTGGTTCTTCCGCGAAGTCTATCATCAGCTCCTCAAAACCGCGCAGGTCGGCCAGCCGCAGCCACATGAACCCATGCGAGATACCCGACCCGGGCTCTGGCACTTCCATCGTGTGTACGCTTTCCCGAGTCGGCAAGGCGTGACCGGTCACAATGGACTCGCAACCTGTGCGCACGTTGCTCCACACACATCCCCAGACGTCGGTGTGCTCCCCTGCGACATAGGTTCCGCCGACGGCGTCGTAGTCGCGAGTTCCGGGCGTGTGCTCGCCGAAGATGATCGGGTGGCATGCAACAAGTCCGTCCAAGGCCTCGCGGTGCCTGATCCAGGTCCCTGGCAGACAACTCACCGCGACAGGGATGTACTCGGGATACTCAAACCGCATCGCCTTCGTGCGATCGTCTACTGTGCTCATAGGCTGCTATCCTTTCGTGTCGTTCGATTCGGGATTCTAATGCTTATCCTTTGGAGGCATCTTCGTTGCCCTGAAAACCACGCGATAGGTCTTCCCTGCCGCGAGGTGAGTCAGTCCAGGCAGCATCACGAAGTTGTCCGTGATCACCGGCTTCAGCTCCCTGCCCTCCAGGACTTCCACATCCCGGACACGATGGCGAAACAGCGCTGCCGGTGGGCAGCCTGGATTCGTGTCCTGATTGGCTACCAGCTCAAAGGTGTACAGGCCGCGCTTGTCGGTGAGCTTCTGTTCCCACGGCAAGCTGCGCGTCGCTATACTCGTCACCCATGCCGGATCGCCATAGAACGCAACTGTATCGCGATCCCACAGAAGCCCTACGTTGTCTTTGACAGCCTCATTCCACTCCTGATAACCCAACTGACCGGCGATCCAGCCCGGTGCCTTCTCGTCCCATCGGTCAAATTCAAGCCGCGCCTTGTCGGGGAAACGTTCCTCAAGTTGGCAGACCAAAGCCTGGTTGTTGAGGTAGAACGACTCGGCGAACGTGAACCTCCCCGGTTGGCCGAGGAAGTAATCGAGAATCCCCCAGCCCATGCGACCATACCATGTGACCACCGTGTAGCCAATCATCTGCGCGACCCCGCCTGAGCCCATGAACGCCAACGCCATCGACTCCCTGTCCTTGATGTGTCCCATGAGGCAGTTGCCAATCGGCAGGTAGACCTTTGGCTTAGGCGAGTGAATAGCGTATTCCTTTCCTTGAGTATCCACTCCGAGGAGCACTCCCTCTTTGCAGCGAAACTGGCCGTTCCTGTAGGAGTACCCAATCTGCCAATCTCGCTCCGTCGCATGTCCGGAGGTCATGAAGAGATCGGGGTTGAATTCGTTGAACACATCGACCAGATCCTTTGTGGTGTCATCCGGGCATTGCTTGTCCTCGGTCTTTCCATCCCTGGTCTTTTCGACCTTGTGGTTCTTGCGCCCTTCATCATACCAGACACCCTCTTCAAAAACATCCAGCGGAATCGCTGTCCCACCTGCGCCTTTGCGGATGATGAGAGGTTGCGAGAGCGAAACAATCGTGGCGGCCTCGGCGGCCGTGTAGCCGGTGAGGATACCCCACAGAACATCGGTGTAGGGATCGTCATCCAGTTTGCGGGTCATGCGATGCACGTCGACCACAAACTGACGGCCCGCCTCCTCTGGCTGAGCGATGAAACAGACATACCGCGGCACCCGCCGCGCCAGTTCCGTCCGCACGGCACTGACAGAACCGTCGAAGACCAGACTCTCTGCCCTGTACTTGAAGGCGAGCGCCTGAGCGACTCCTTGCCACTGCTCATTCTCGAAGGTCGCGTGTGAAACGACCACCACGTAGCCGCCAGTGACTCTTGCACGAGGCACCTTCCGTTTGATGCTCTGCCGGGCTGGAGGAGGATACACCGTCACCTGCCCCCCCGGTTGTGGCAATAGCCCTGCGAATGACGCGTTTCCGGTCGTGACAACTAACCCAAGCACCATCGTCCACAAGCGTTTCTGTAATGCCATAAGCTGAAGCCTTCGTAGCGGTCCATTACATCGACGTCTCACTCACGATGAGCAAGACGCCGGATGTGTCTCTATTTCAACGTGGCTCGGAGGTTTTCCTCTCTCTGGCCTTACTTGACTTCCCGTCGAAACAAGGATACCCTCCTGCTGCGAGGGCATCATCACGAGCAGATTCAAGGGAAGGACAAGGAGACAACGAATGGCCGAGAATGCCATGTGCCGGTTGAACCCGGTTGATTTTACTCATGTGAAAATCGAGAATCGTTTCTGGACACCACGCCAGGAGGTAAACCGATGTGTCACCATCCCTCACCAGTATCGCATGTGCAAAGAAACCGAACGCATTGACGCCTTCAAGCTGAACTGGAAGCAGGGACAGGAAAACCCGCCTCACATTTTCTGGGATTCCGATGTAGCGAAGTGGGTCGAGGCCGCAGCATACACGGTGAGCACACACCCCGATCCAGAGTTGGGGAAGCTCCTGGACGAAGTGACGACCCTCATTGCCAACTCGCAGCAGGCGGACGGATACCTGAACGTTCACTACACCGTCGTCGAGCCGGACAAGCGATGGGCCAACCTGCGCGATTGTCATGAGCTTTACTGCGCGGGGCATCTGATGGAAGCAGCCGTGACCCTCTACCAGGCAACCGGCAAACGCCATCTCCTCGATGCCCTGTGTCGATATGCGGACTACATTGACTCGGTCTTTGGCCGCGGGAAGGGAAAGAAGCGCGGCTACTGCGGTCACGAAGAGATCGAGTTGGCGCTGGTGAAGCTCTACCAGACAACCGGCAACAGGCGTTACCTGAAGCTGGCGAAGTATTTCGTGGATGAGCGAGGCCGCCAGCCGCACTACTTCCACGCCGAAGCAAGAGAGCGCGGCGACGATCCGAAGACTTACCGGGCGCAGACTTATGATTACTGCCAGGCGCACAAGCCGCTGCGGGATCAGAGCGAGGTGGTGGGTCACGCGGTTCGCGCTTTCTACATCTACAGTGGCATGGCGGACGTGGCCGCGCTGACTGGTGACTGCGAGTTATTGGCCGCGTGCAAGCGGCTGTGGGACGACCTGACGCAGCACAAGCTCTACCTCACGGGCGGCATCGGACCCTCGCGGCACAACGAAGGGTTCACTCGCAACTACGACCTGCCCAACGAGACCGCCTACGCGGAAACCTGCGCGGCGATCGCTCTCGTCTTCTTCGCCCATCGGATGCTTCAGATCGAAGCCGACAGTCGATATGCTGATGTCGTGGAGCAGGCCCTTTACAACGGCGTGTTGAGCGGTGTGAGTCTTGACGGCACGAAGTTCTTCTATGAGAACCCGCTTGCTTCTCTGGGAAACCATCACCGGCAGCAGTGGTTTGGCTGTGCCTGCTGCCCACCGAATGTGGCAAGGCTGCTGGCTTCGCTGGGTCAGTACGTCTACTCAACCGGCGCAGTCTCACTCTACACGCACCTCTACGTGGGAGGTCAAGCCACCACACAGGTCGCGGGGCAGCAAGTCACCCTTACCCAGGAAACCAACTACCCGTGGGATGGCGACGTGAGCTTGCGGTTAGCCGTCGCCCAGCCTACGGAGTTTGACTTGATGCTGAGGATTCCGAGATGGTGTTCGCAGTATGCGATCAGCGTCAATGGCAAGGCTGTGACCACGACGATGTCCAGAGGCTACGTAGAGATCAGGCGAACATGGAAGGACGGCGACACCGCCGAGTTGACTTTGTCCATGCCGGTCGAGCGTGTCGTGGCCCACCCGAAGGTTCTCTCGGACGTCGGCAAAGTGGCGCTCCAACGCGGTCCCATCGTCTATTGCCTGGAAGAATGCGACAACCCGAACGTGCTGTCTCTCAGAGTGCCGAAGCAGGCGAAGCTCACGACGAGATTCGACAAGCGATTGCTGGGGGGGATGTCGGTGGTTGAAGGAGAGGCGATGTCACCTTCGATGACAGGCTGGAAAGGAAAGCTCTACACAAAAGCCGAGGACGTCAAGATCAAACCGGTGCGCTTCAGAGCGATACCGTACTTCGCCTGGGACAACCGGGAGCCGGGCGCAATGGCGGTGTGGGTGCCAACAATCTGAGCGTGAAGGGCTAATCTGTAGTCCTCGCAACCCGGAATCCCACGTAGTCGCCCGGACTGCTGTACCCGCTCCGGCCGCCGTCCCGTAAGTGGCTCTGGGCGTAGCCGAGGAACGCACCGCCGCGGCAGCCGCCCGTGCGATCACCAATCCTCTCCCACACATTCCCCGCCATGTCATAAAGACCGTAGCCATTTGGATTGAATGATCCGACGGGCGCTGTGTCAGCGTAGCCGTCGTCATATCCGTCAATAGTGCCACAGCGAAGGTACTTCTTCCCCGCTGTGATGTCTGCAAAATTCCCCGCGCCTTTCGGGGGTGGCCACGCATCGCCCCATACGTAAGCTCTGCCCTGCAATCCGCCACGCGCCGCGTGCTCCCATTCGCCGTCCGTCGGCAACCGACCTCCGGCCCACCGGCAGAAAGCCTTGGCGTCCTCCTCGGTCACATGCACGACGGGATGGTTGTCCTTGGCAGAGTCGGACAAGCGGGAACCATAGCGCCAGTTCAGTCCCTTGATCCGGTTCCAGTCACCTTTCTGTCCTTTGTCCCCAATGCTCCATCCCTGTTTCTCCGCCGTGGTCCTGTACCCCGTCGCTTTGACAAACTTACGGAACTGCGTGACGGTGACTTCGTACTTGCCGATCTCGAACGCCGCAACGCCCTCGCCGGCGGGGATGGGAACGAATTTGAGGCCGCGCTCCTGGGCAGTGCTGGGGACGCGGGCGAGTGCAAGAACGAATGGGGTAAGACACGCAAGAACAAGACGACGTTGCATCTGGACCTCACCTCTCTGCTGACGAATTCCCCGTAGGAGTCGGTTTCCACCGCTTGATGCTCACCCTACCATCCCCCCGCGAAGATTATATCTGTGAAGGGTCATGATCCGCTCGCGGATCTTCATTTCTTCGACGCCAGGCAAGACAGGTAGCCGTCCGACGTCGGGACGAGGATTTCACCGATTCCATCCCCGCTGACATCGGCAAAGATCGCCTGGCCGGGTATCCCTTCGAATTCACGGGCCCACCGGACGTGGCTACCGTTGAGGGGAGCAGCCTCGTGCCCCAAGCAAGACAGAACGCCTTTCTCTGAGCTGAACAGGATCTCGTCGGCGCCGTCTCCATCCACGTCCGCCGCCACCAGCGATCCCAGGGCGCCCACATCCTCCTCCCAAAGCACGGTGCCGAGCAACCCATCATAGACGCGGACGAAGCCGTCTTTCATAATGAAAACCGCCTCCGCTCTGCCATTTCCGTCCACATCGGCCCAGCAGCCGGGTGAGGGAACCTGGTTGACGACCGGCAGGTTGAGGAACCAGAGTTGCTCGCCGCTGGCCCAGGTCACACCGACGGCCGCCTGGCTGCCGAAGACTCCCATCTCGATCTGCCCATCTCCATCCGCGTCAGCTCCACCCAGCATCGCGCCGACAGCCCAACCTTTCGGGAAGAGAGGCGGCTCGCCGCCGAAGCCCTGACTGCTTACGTCCCTGGGTTTCTCCAGAAGCTGTTTGCCGTCTTTGCCGCGCAGGATGGTGTAGTGGACAGTCTGGCAGACGGTGGCGAGATCGTCGAGACCGTCCCCGTCGTAGTCGAAAACCACTGGGGGATTGGCATCCCAGCACGTCCCATACATGCCGGCGTACAACTCGCGGATATCCCAAACCGTAGCGCCGGTCCTCCCATTCAGGACGGCCGTGTGTCCGCCGCATTTCTCTCCCGTGTAACTGACCACCACATCGAGGGAGTCCTTGCTGGTGAACCGGCC
>JACQGJ010000378.1 GCA_016199605.1 Armatimonadota bacterium
CCGGGCCCGCGCAAGTGGAACGCGTTGAAGAAGGTGTTCGTGAGTTTGACCTGCACCTTGCGGAGGTTTTTGATCTCCAGGCCCGCGAAGGCCGCCCCGAGCAGGCCGTCCTGCCCCTGGAGAACGGCGCGGGTGGTGCCGGCTTCGAGGATCAGATCGTCCGGCTCAACCTTCGCGGTCAGCATCTTCAGACCAGGCTGTATCTCGTTGGGCGTTTCGGAGGTTGTCACGATCGCCGAGGTGAGGATCTCCAGTCCCTTGATCGTGCGGTTGACCGCCTTGATCTCGCGCGTTCCTGGCTCCATCGGGGATCTTTCCGGCCCAAGTCCCAGATCGGGCTTCGCGGCGGGAAGGTCGAGAGAAGCGCTGACGTTTTGCACGGGTTGAACTCGTCCGTTGCCGGCGACCACCGCTCGGAGTGAGACAGTGTACGCGCCGGACCCTGGTCGAGCGGGAGAGATGGGGAGACTCAGCACGCCCGACTTCCGTGACACCACGCGACTGAACATCACGCAGTTGTTCTTGTCCACGGTGAGAAGCGCCCGGTCGAAGCCGGGCAGGTTCACCGACACGCCAGTCGCTGACTCGGCGATGCTGAAGCCCTCCACCCGCGCCGTGTTCGGTTCAATCGCTGATCCAAACCGTAGCGACAACGCATGGCGGCCTTTGCCCACCTTGATCAGGGGGAAAATGTCGTCTCCCTCCCAGACCCAATCCGACTCGCAGGGCCGTCCATCCAGCAAGGCACGCTCGAGGCGGTGGGTTGCCAGCGGCAGGAAAGCGATGATCTCCGCCTGGTCGCGGCTGGAGTCAACCTGAACCTCAATCGTTCCCTTCTTCCAGTCGGACTTCGCGTGCAGTTTGACCTTCGGCATCCCGGCGAAGAGGTAGTTTTCCGGGAGACTGTTCTCGGAGTAGACCGCGATGGGTAGCGTGGTGACGTAAAGTTGGTGAAGGAGGAGCGGCTCCATGTTAAGCTCAAGTGCCATCTGCTTCTGGTACGGTCCGGCGTAAAGCAACCTTCGTCGCGTCACGCGGTCGAGTTGCCAGCCCGTTTGCGCGTAAACCTTTCGCGCCAGGCTCTCGGTTGCGATACCCTCATACTCCAGCGCGTTCTCGACCTCATACTCCCAGACAAACACTCGCCCTTTGCGATCCAGGTTCAGGCTGTCGAGATCCAGGTGGAGGGGAACGGCTTCCTTTGTCTCCGCGTGGTTGATGAAGGACAGCAGATAGCCCTTGTCGCCGTCCCGTTGTACGGTGTAAGACTCCAGGTTGGTCTCCTTATCACGCTTCCAGTCGGGGCTGTACCGGGCGGGGACCGGCGCACAGTTGCCGACCTCATAAGCTGCCTGGAAAAACGGGCGACTCGCAATGACGTCGCAGTATTCCAACGAGGGGATCCAGCCGAGGGCGAGGATGCGATTCATGTATTCGCGCCGCAGCGGCGGGATGAAATAGAGCAGGTTGATTCTGCCCTTCGGACGAGTCGAGGTGACGAACTCCTGGTCCACGGCAGCGATCCCGGCGAAGCGCCGCCAGAAGTTCGCTCGAAGCTGATCCCGCGCCTCAATGAAGTTGACGTCCCCATACGGGTTGCACTGGTTGTTGAAGAAGACCATCTTGTCGGGCCCGTGCTTCGCCGCAATCCGCTTGACGTCCAGGAAGAACCTGAAGGACATGTCGTCACGGGTGTATTCGCCAGACTTCCACTCGATCATGTTAATGGCTTTGGGATCGTCGAGGTAGATGAAGTCCGTGCCGAGGTAGCTGAGCACAAGGTCGAACTGAGACAGGATTTCCTTGTAGCATTCCGGGATGGAGAGTAACTGCGCGAAGTTGGGAGCCAGACCGGGGAAGGTGCTCAGCGGCTCGCCATCCTTGTTGCCATACCTGAACCATTCCGGGTGCGCCCGGTAGATGCGGCTGTGAGCGCAGGTGGACAGAGTCCACATGTAAATACCGACCTTGATGCGCGGGGAGATTGCCTTGATCTTTTGAATATGGTCCCTCAGTTCCGGACCGGTGATCCAGCCGCCAAACCCTTCCTCCATACCGCGATCAACATAGTAGTCCGCCCAGCTCCCGCTCATGTTGACGAGAACCATGATGGTCCCCTCATCTGTCATCCGGACCATCTGGCGCAAGCGACTGAGGTTGGCGTCTGCCTCGATTTTGATGTCGCCTACCCAGTCGGGCACCGGGGGAATCTGCTTGAGGGCTTGTTGCACTTCGGGCAGGGCCGGGTATTCGGTGCGGATATGTCGCTGCCAGTCCCCCTCGAAGATGCTGACGTATTGCTCATAGGAGGTTTCCCGTTGCGTTGACAACCTCGACGTGCCGAGCGACATGTCCCAGCCGTCCGGCGTGTAGCTCATCATGTTCACGGCTTCCACGTAGGAGGCGACGGCGCCGGTGAAGTAGGGCCAGACGAACTGGTCGTCCAGCTTGGTCCGCGTATGGGCGAAGCTGTAGCCTTTCTCCGGTTGGTGCAGGAGCATGTTCTTGGCAGTGTTCTGGTACTGGGTCACCTTCTGCCACTCGGTTATGTGCGGCGCGGGAATCAGTGGGCCGCCGCCGTCGGCGCCGCCCATGTAGTAGCCGCCATTCCGATAGGCCGGTGCGAACGCCGCTTGCGAGTTATACGTGATGAACTGCAGGTCCTTGCTTGCGGTACGGAAAGCAACGCGCTGGAAAAGCTTGTTGCCGTTGATCAGGTACCGCTTTCTGATGGTCAGGTCCGGCACAGTCAGGTTTGAGCACGTCAATTCGACACGCTGTTCCTTGTCAAAGTACTCGGCCCGCAGGACCTTGTCCTCGCTTTCGCGGCCCGTCACAAGCGATTTCCTGTCCTCCAAATGATAGCGTCCTTCAAGGGAATTGAGATAGCGTTCCCTTGTCTGTACGTTCCATCCCCCCAGCACGTGCCCCGTGGTCTTGGAGATCGCCCAGGCCACTTTCGCGTTGCCGACGTACCAAGCGGATTCCGTCTGCCAGGGGAACTCCCATTTCTCGAACAGCGTCCGGGCTGCTTTTCCATCAACCGATATGGAGAATCCGTCCATCAGCATATACTCCCCCGCTTTGTCGAACCCCTTCGAGTAGATGTGCAGGTAGTCAACCCCTGCCCAGAAACTCACGGGGGGTCCATTGTCATGGTGCCAGTTCGCGACGTCAAGGTCCACTTCCACCCGGCTCCATTGATCTGGTGTCACCGGGACATAGCGGTACACGTTCCCCTTCGCGGTAGTCACGTTGATGCAGAGGTCATTCCCGAAATTCTGCTTCACGAAGAAGACGAGCTTGTCCTTGGGATCCGCGCCGGCCAGGTCGAATTCGCGGCGCAGTCCGACACCCATGTACTCTTTTGGCTCCGGGTCGGGGTCTACGCGCAGCGCATAGTTGCCAATCCTTCCCTGTATGGCGGTGGTCAGCACCGCGCCGGGCAGCGCGGCGAAGCCAAACCTCTGGGCGTCTGCCACTTTGACGAACTCGATCAGATCCGTGTCATCGGCCGCCAGACCGACGCCGGTGCTGAGGAGCAACGAAACGCAAGCAGTGAGTGCAATCGACCATATAACGCGCATGGCGGTTATCCTTCTCCGTTCACCACGATCTGCTTAGACTAATCATCACGATAGTTATGTCTTCCACTTGCATGGTCTGAAGTACCCTGATGTGCTCTATCTCAACTTGCAGAGCTGTACATCATCGAACCACGCCATGTCCTCGGGAGAGGTTTCACCGCTGACAGAGAGGAGGATGCCAAGCTGCCCGACGCCTTCCGGGACCTCAACGATGCCAAAGATCTCCTCCCATTCCTTCGCGGAACCTGCGGGAAAGAACTGTTTGTCGCATTCTCCCTTGGCCCACTTCTCCTCAGGGGACTGCCAACTAATCCGCACCCACGCACTCCCTTGCCCTTGAAGCTTACAGACTGTCCGGACCGCGTAATGTTCTCCGGGTTTCACGGCCACCTTCTGGACAAGACATCCGCTATTGACTTCGACGGTTCTTGCGGAGCCTTTGGCAGTGGCGCCCACTGCACGATCCCAAGCACACGTGCCTTTCGCTGCAGTGAAAAACCAGCCGGCTGGCCCCGCCACCCAGTCGGCAGCAGCGCTCCCCTGAGTTTTCGCTTCCTCCAAACTGAAATCTCCATTGATCATTAGATTGACAAGCGTGCCTGCGTTCTTCATCTCTTCGACTTTGGCTCGTCCATACTTGATCGGATCGCGTACAAACTCGCGTGCGCTTCGAAGCGCCTCCTCGCAACCCGGCAAGGTTTTAGACCAATGGTTTGTGTTTGACGGCGGCCACCATTGACCCTGACTGAGATGGCCATAGATCCAGACGTACTCATCAGCAACTCGCAAGGCGGTACTGACGTTTTCGCGAAGACGATCAACACGCGAGCCACCGGCTTTGGCCTGGATATTGAACCAGGTTGAGGGCGGATTCCGATAGGCATCCAGAAAGAATCCGAAACCGACCTGCACCTGAGCACGATATTTGGCCCGAAGCTCTGGCGACACGAGTTCCTGACCGGCCCCTCTCACCATCGCCGCCGCCGCCAAGTATTGATTTGGACTGTCATAGAGATACAGATAGGCGTTTTCTCCCCCATCGACCAGAGTGACCGTCGGCGGGATGACCTCAAGCCAGCCGTCAATGAAGGCCGGATAGAGTCCATAATCGTCGTTCTGAAGAGCGGCCTGCACGTTGGGCTGACCGACTGCCATGAACGTCATGGAGTCCATGAAATAGCACAAAAGGACCATCTCGGGATTCTCCTCAACAGCGGCACGCATGACTTGGCGGCCCCGTTCACGCGCTTTTGCGTAATACTCGGAGAAGGAGTGTTCCTTTTGCTGGGGTTGTTTACGGTACCCGAACTGAGAGTAGGGCGACGTATAGGCTTCGGGATCAAAG
>JACQGJ010000366.1 GCA_016199605.1 Armatimonadota bacterium
CTTCCGTGTGAAGCGGCAAGTTCGAGGGGGCGAAAGAGCAGTAACGTTTCTTCACAGGAAGCAGGCGAGTGGAGAAGACTTGCTCGCTTCCTGTCTCTGGCGGGCGAAAAAAGAGGCCCGTCTGTGTGTGTATGTGTGTGTGGTACGCACATTTCAGTCACTCGCAGTTCGGAGATTTACGCGAACGACAACCACATGATAGCGGTGACGCGGTATATGTCAACAGTTTTGTCAACGCATGAGAGAGACGGACTCAGATTCCAGCATAAGAACGGCTGTGTTGGTTTCGATACTGCCGCTGGAAGGGACACCGGATCGCTTCAGCCTCCGGTAGCTCACATACAAGGCTACCGACCGGCGATAGCAAGGCTCTTCTCTCCCGCTGTCCACACGTTCCGACGTCACGTTGGAGCGTGTGGACAGCGGGAGAGAAGAAAGGCGGGAGGCAGCCCCGTCCTGTAGTCACCTGTGTGAGCTACCGGAGGCTGAAGCAATCCGGTGTCTTATGCCGGAATTTCAGAGAGACGGACAAAAGTGCGGGCAGCACCCGCGCTTCTTCACACAGTGACCAGGTTCGCCTGCGGCTTGGCAGTGTTCTCCCGAAGGCGCACCTCAAACACTTTCTGTGTTGGAGCGAGGAACTGAGCGGGGCGGTGGCGAATAGCAGGAACAGAGTCCATGGTGTGACGAGGTCGTGGGACCTGATCTTGACGGCATCTCCCAGAGCAAGGGAACTCATCAGGGGCTTCGCTTGCCCACTGGAGGAGGTCACGCTCGACGACCACGACAACCACCGAGACGTGGAACAGGGAGGAAATGGAAATCAACATGCAAGTCAACCGCAATCAGCCTTATTATGGGCAAGTAGTGCACCTTCTTCTGACGCTGTCGGTCTTGGCGCTGGCGCCAAGTCCCTGTGCCAGCGGTCCGCAGCCCGGATTCGTGTTTAAGGACCGGACAGAGAGTCTGGGTCTGAACATTGCCAGCGCTGGGGTTTGCTGGGCGGACTTCGACCGGGATGGATGGACGGACCTGTGCGCCGGGGGGGTAGTCTGGAAGAACAACGCCGGGAAGTCCTTCACAAAGGTGGCCGAGAACGTTGGCGAATGTGTCGCCGCTGACTTCGATAACGATGGGTTTGTGGACCTGTTTTCCTGGAGCTTGCTGCGCGTTTACCGGAATAACGGGGGTAAAAGCTTCACACCTATCGATTTGCCAGCATTTCCCCCGTGCGTCTCCATCGGCGCCTGCTGCGGCGACTTCAACGGCGATGGATTCGTGGACATCTATGTTGGTGGGTTCGAGGACTGGGGGGCAGGGATCACTTACCCCGATCTCCTTCTGATGAGCGACAAGGGGCAGGGGTTCCGTCACGCCTGGAGTGACACCCGATACCGTGCCCGCGGGGTCACCGCCTGCGATTTCGACGGGGATGGTGACCTCGATGTCTACGTGTCCAACTACCGCCTTCAACCCAACATTCTGTGGCTCAACGACGGCGCGGGTCAGTTCAAGGACGTGACAGCGGCTTACAACGCGATCGCCACGTCCCCCGGTTTCGAGGGCGGGCACTCGATCGGCGCTGTGTGGGGCGATTTCGACAACGATGGAAACATCGACCTGTTTGCCGGCAATTTCGCCCACCAGGACGACCGTGGCGATCAGCCCAAGTCTCGTTTTCTGCGCAACCTCGGCGCGCCAAAAGGCCATGTGTTCGAGGATCTCGGACCGTGCCGCGTATTCTACCAGGAGTCGTACGCGAGCCCCTCAGCGGGTGACTACGACAACGACGGCGATCTGGACCTCTTCTTCACGACGGTCTATGGCGTGGCGTCCTTTGGAAGAACGAACTTCCCGGTGCTCTACCGCAACGATGGCAGTTTCGTCTTGGCTGATGCAACGTCCGGGGCCCAGTTGGCGGAGCTTCCTCCCACCTATCAGGCAGCGTGGGCCGATTTCGACAACGACGGCGACCTCGACCTCGTTTCAGCGGGGAAGCTTTTCGAGAATCAAGGTAGCGGACATCACTATCTCGAGGTGTGTCTTGAGGGAGACGGCAGACTTGTAAACCGGTCTGCGATAGGCGCCCAAGTTCGGATCAAGTGGAAGAACCAAATTCTGACCCGACAGGTTGAGGCGGGAACAGGTCAGGGAAATCAGAACGATCTCACCCTCCATTTCGGTCTGGGCTCCCACGCTTCGCCTGTCAATCTGGAAATCCGTTGGCCCAATGGGAAGACGCGGATCCTCAGGAAAGTGAGAGCCGACCGCCGGATCTCCGTGAGCTACGGCAAGCCCTGAGATAGTGTCCTCGCTGCTTGGGGTAGTTTGGGCAAGGGCCCTGCGGGGACCCTTCGGCGTGTTGGTCTTGATGCTTTGCGAGTACTCCAAAGAGAGACATGGAAGCGCATCGAATGGAAGGCATGACCGACCACAATTCTCTTCGTTGTTGCTCGGGGATCCGGCGGCGGGAGTTCCTGCAGTTGATCGGTGCTGGAACGGTCGGCGTAGTCACCTCTGGACTTCCCGCTATCGCCGGGCCGTTTGGGACTGAAGATTTCGACAAGCTGATTCCTGCCGACAAGAAGCTCAGCCCCGAGTGGGTGGAGTCGCTGTTTGCGCGCGGCACACGCACGGTGTACCGAGGCGCGGAGTTGGAGAAGATCGGAATGCCCGTTGGTGGCCTTTGCACCGGCCAACTCTACCTCGGTGGCGACGGGAGGCTCTGGCACTGGGACCTCTTCAACATGACCGCCGGGACGGGAGCGGAGCACTACGCGAATCCCCTGCAACCGGCTTCACCCCTCTCGCAAGGCTTCGCTCTGCGCATCACGGCCGGAGGGAGCACTCAGGTGCGGTCGCTGGACCGAACGGGGTTTGCTGATGTCAGCTTCAGGGGGGAGTATCCGATCGGCTTCGTCCAGTATCGAGATGCGACCGTGCCCGTGACCGTGGGGATGGAAGTTTTTTCCCCGTTCATTCCCCTGAACCCCGGGGACTCGAGTCTCCCCGCGACAATTCTACGTTTCACTTTGACGAACACAAGCAGCGCTCACGTCAAGGTTGAGTTGGCCGGCTGGATGGAAAACGCGGTGTGTCTCCAAACCGCGCGGGAAGGGGAGGGTCTCCGCCGCACTCGGTGGGTGAATCGGCGGGACGTGACGTGTCTTGAATACTCCGCCCTTCCCACCCCCGCCCCGAAAACAGGTAGAGAGGACGTTGTGTTTGCAGACTTCGAGAAGGGAACCTACGAAGGTTGGAGTGTCGCAGGCACGGCCTTCGGTTCCGGCCCGATAAGGAAGTCCGCGATGCCTTCCTATCAAGGCGAAGTCGGTGGCGAGGGTGAGTGGGTGGTGAACACGCACAACACACGCCAGGGAGAGGACGTCGGCGGCGGTGATGCCCACACCGGCCGTTTGACGAGCCGGGAATTCCTCATCCAACGCAAGTTTATCACCTTCCACATCGGCGGTGGAAATCATCCCGGGACTACGTGCCTCAACCTGCTGATTGACGGTAAGACCGCGCGCTCAGCCACCGGCCAGAACAACAACCAGATGCGCAAGGAGCAGTTCGACGTGCGCGAGTTTGAAGGGGAGACTGCGCGTATCGAGATTGTGGACGAGGAGAAAGGTAGCTGGGGAAACATCGGTGTGGACCACATCGTGTTGACCGACCATCCCTCTCTGGCTCTTAGATTGGAGGGCCGTCCCGACTTCGGCACGATGGCGTGGGCGATGCTCGGCTCCGACCCGAGTGATGAAGTGGTCCTGTCACTACCGGCGGGAAACCTGGCCGAGGAGGTCTTCCCGAACTTGGAGAAGGCGACGGTCGGGGCACAGGTGAGTAAGCCCTTTCCCGAAAAACTGGTGGGAGCGCTCAAGCGGAAGCTCCCACTCAGGCCCGGCCAGTCCGGCACGATCACCTTTCTCCTGACGTGGCATTTCCCGAACCTCACGCTTGGCGGCGTCAAGGAGTCAAGGGGGCGCCGATATGCCTCCCGCTTCACCTCGGCCACAACCGTAACCGACCACGTGGCGAGGAACTTCAACCACCTGTCCGGAGAAACTCGTCTGTGGCGCGACACGTGGTACGACTCGACGCTGCCCTACTGGTTCCTGGACCGTACCTTTGCCAATACCTCCACCCTGGCCACCTCGACGTGCCACTGGTTCAGTGATGGTCGGTTTTACGGTTGGGAGGGAGTTGGGTGCTGTGCGGGAACCTGCACTCACGTATGGCACTACGCCCATGCCGTGGCACGCCTCTTCCCTCAATTGGAGCGGTCCCTTCGAGAGCGTGCCGACTTCGGTTTGGCCTTTGACCCCAACAGTGGACTGATCGACCATCGGGGAGAGTTTCGTGCCGGGCTGGCGGTGGACGGTCAGGCTGGGTGCATTCTCCGCGCCTATCGGGAACACCAGATGTCAGCCGACTATGACTTTCTTGCCAGCACCTGGCCCAAGGTTCGGAAGGCGCTGGAATACCTGTTTCAACTTGATGGCAATGGCGACGGGATTCTCGAAGGCGCTCAGCATAACACTCTCGACGCGGCATGGTTCGGAAAGATCCCGTGGCTTAGCTCTCTTTACCTCGCCGCGCTGCGAGCAGGGGAAGAGATGGCCCGCGAAATGGGAGACGAAGGATTCGCGTCGAGGGCGCGGTCTGTCTTTGAGGTTGGCGCTCGGAGGATCGACGACCTGTGGAACGGTGAATACTACGTGCAGCAGGCCGACCCCAACCACCGCAACGTTGTAGGGTCCTATGACGGCTGCGCGATCGACCAGGTGTTCGGGCAGAGCTGGGCGTATCAAGTCGGCCTCGGCCGGATCATGACTGCTGAGAAAGTTCTCAGTGCTCTGAAGTCCTTGTGGAAATACAACTTCACCCCGGACGTTGGGCCCTTTCGCAAGGAGAATCAGGCCGGTCGATGGTACGCCATGCCTGGAGAAGGCGGTCTCGTCATGACGACCTTCCCAGGAACTCCTCCGCCCAGTCTTGCCAACGACCCGTCCGCATGGAGTGCGATGTACTTCAACGAGTGCATGACAGGTTTTGAGTACCAGGTCGCCGGTCACATGATCTGGGAAGGGATGGTCATGGAAGGACTGTCCCTTACGCGAATGATTCATGACCGGTATCATGCCTCACGCCGCAACCCGTGGAACGAGGTCGAGTGCGGCGATCACTACGCTCGCGCGATGGCGAGCTTCGGTGTTTACCTCGCCGCGTGCGGGTATGAGTACCATGGCCCAAAGGGACATCTGGACTTTTCGCCACGCCTGACCCCCGACAACTTTCGTGCTGCTTTCACAAGTGCAGAGGGGTGGGGGACCTTCACCCAGAAACGACACGGAAACGTACAGCAACACACGATCCATCTGAAATGGGGCAGGCTGCGCCTCCGGTCGCTGGGGTTGACATTGGTTGGCAACGCCCCGGCAAGGACAGTGACGGTGAAGTTCAAGGGAAAAGTGGTTCAGAGCCGACTGTCTTCCGAGGAGAGTCGAGTGACGATAACCCTCGCGACTGACCTGATACTTCAGGCAGGTGACAAAGTTGAGGTCAGCATCGCATGAGTTTCGTGTCGCCACAGGCGAGTCTTGCATAATTCATGAAACTGGGTTTTAATCAACCGACCCGGTGAATGCAAGGATGCATGGGAGCGCAGCAATGATCCGTACATTCGCACACCATCTGGGCTTGGCGCTCGTCTGCGTGAGTCTCATTAGCGCGGCCTGCGGCAAGACCGACAATCGAAAGGAGAGGGATCTCATGTCACCCAGTGGCGGGGAGCGGTGGAGCGCAGACAGCCTCCACTATATCAGATGGCGTATCGGCTCGGATTCAGAGCCGGGAACGGTTAGGATCGAATACTCACCCAACGCAGGAAAGGTCTGGGAGGAAGTGGCCGCCTCGGCCCCCTGCAACGGCACGTTCCTGTGGAAGGTTCCCAGCACTCCGTCGCGAAGCTGCAAGATCAGGATCACTGGGGGTGGTACCGATCGTGTAATCCAAAGCCATGCGACGTTCTCGATCCTCCCGTCACAGCGGGTTTCAGGCTACCGGTGGGTCAAAGTCACCAATCCTGCCGTGTTTGCCCCGCGAGACGGAGCGGGCGCTCTGTCCTATCAAGACAGAATGTGGTTGCTGGGTGGCTGGAACCCAGGCGACCGGCCCCATTTCCCGCGAATCTGTAACAATGAGGTCTGGAGCTCCGAAGACGGCGCCGACTGGCATTTGGAGAAACCGAACACGTTCCTTGATCGCAGTTTCGACCCCCGGAGTGACTGGGAGGGCAGACACACGGCGGGCTGCGTGGTCTACAAAGGTAAGATGTGGATTGTCGGCGGAGACGGCAACCAAGGCCACTATCAATCGGACGTTTGGAGCTCCACCGATGGCCTGAAGTGGGACCTGGTTACCGAGGAGGTTCCCTGGGGACCTCGGGTTCTTCACTACACGTATGTCTTCAAGGACAAGATCTGGGTCGCAGGTGGACAGACGGTCCCGCAGATAGCGGCAGAGGAAGAGGTCTTCCACAGGGACCTCTGGAACACTTCGGATGGAATCCACTGGGAGCAGGTGACACCGAAAGAGCCTTTCTGGGAACAGCGAGGGATGATCGGCGGGAGCGTCGTCTTCAAAGGCAGGATGTGGATCCTTGGCGGTGGAACCTATGATACGCCAAAGCACCCACAGCGGAAGTTCTACAACGACGTGTGGAGCTCGGCTGACGGCGTGAACTGGAAGTGCGATGAAGGGTGCGCGCCGTGGTTTCCCCGGCAGTACCATGAGGTCGCGGTCTGGGACAACAGGATGTGGGTCATGGAAGGCTGGAACCAGCAAAACCGGAACGACGTTTGGTACTCATCTGATGGCGTCAACTGGTATGAGCTTCCCGAAACCCCGTGGAAGCCTCGACACGCCGCCAGTGTCTTCGTCTTCAAAGACGCTTTGTGGATGGTCGCCGGGAACAACATGGAAAGCGACGTGTGGAAATTGGTGCGGGGATCATAGTCTGCGTGACCCCCAAAAAAAAAGCCTCCCCACGAATTCAGGGCAGCCACGAATGGCACTGGGTGCATTCCCGAACTTCGGGAGATGACCGCACACGCAGGCGTAGGATAAAGCTCCAGCTTTGTCGGGGGACCAGTTGAGTGTGGGGTGCCATTTCCGGCAGCAACCGGTGCATCGAGAACACTTGGCTTTCTCTTGGATCGGTGGAGGTTGGGGAAGGAGTCAGTATAGGATGAGAGTGGGATTCATCGGGTGCGGTGGCATTGCGGAACGGCGACATGCTCCTTATTTCAGGTCGCGGGTCGAGCGCGCTCAGGTTGTTGCAGTTTGCGATCTCTCCCAGGAGCGACTGAAGGTTGTCGGAGACATGCTTGGCGTGGAATCCGAGCATTGGTACTCCGACTACCAGCAGATGCTGTCTCGCGAGCAGCTTGACCTCGTTGACATCACAAGCCCCCACGGTCTGCACGAAGAACATGCAGTGGCCGCCGCCCATGCGGGATGCCACGTGCTTCTTGAAAAGCCGATCGCTCGCACTCCTGAAGAAGCTCGTCGGATTATCCTGGCGGCTCGAGATCGGGAGGTAAAGCTGTGCCTGGTACACAATCAACTTTTCACTCTCGCTTGCCGCAAGTTGCTACAGATCATCGCCGCCGGGGAAATCGGCAGACCCTTTCTGGTCCGCAGTGAGATGATCGGTCCGCGTCCGGTCTCAGGGAGAGGAGTCGATCGGGAGTGGCGAACCTCAAGCGCCGGAGGCGGCGGGGGAGCGTTGATTGACAGCGGCTACCACCAGACCTATCTTGCCCGTGCCTGGATGGGGTCGCCAGTGAAACAGGTCTACGCCAGCATGGGACGTTTCGTGCAAGACTACGAGGTCGAGGACCTGTCGCTTGTTGTCCTGGAACACGAGAACGGTGGCTTGAGCTCGATTCAGTCGGGATGGTGCGCTCTCTCAGGTGGCGTGGTGGGGATGCAGGAGTTGCTGGCCACCGAGGGACAGGCCCGCTTCGATCCCATGGGGGAGACGCCGCTCGGAGTCTGGAGGGCCTCCACCGGTGAATGGGGAAGAGTCGCCTGCCCGGTCGAAGGGGTTGATGAATTGGGTCTTCCTGCCTTGATCGATGCGGTCCTTGATGCCCTGGAAGGGAAGAGTGTGGTGCCAGTTACCGGAGAGGACTCGATGGAGATCCTTCACATCATCCATGCCGCCTACGAGTCGGCGCGCACCGGCGCCCCGGTCTCCGTTCAGAGCGAAG
>JACQGJ010000400.1 GCA_016199605.1 Armatimonadota bacterium
CGCTTCTGGTCTGCTGGCTCAAGCATGCACGTGTTGATGAGGGTATATCCGTAAAAGGCGTAGGTATACAGCCTTCCGCCCTGGAACTGTGTCTGCGCCTTGTCAGCAAGCTTGCCGAGGTCATCGCGGAGGTAGTTCAATTGCGCGTCGACATCGGGGGGCACACCTTCGAAGTAAGCCGACGCCCTCTCTACCGCGGACTCCAGTTTCCCGGTACGAATTGGTTTGCCCGTATTCACGAGTCTCACCAGGTCGCCCAGAGGAGACCTCCAGATTTGGACCACCAACAAGTATCCCGCTGCAACGGCTCCGAGCAGCACTGCAACAAGGAATAGATACAGCCTGTAGCGTTGGTTGATTGTTCTCATCACACTGATGACTGCGCACTGACGACCGATGACTCTCGGAATGGGGCCACCTTGAGTTGCTCTGCGGTCCACCCCCCATCACATTCGACGTCGCTGCCTCAAATCCTCCGCACCCGAACTGCTACTTGTTGCGGTTCTTCGTCGGTTGTGCCAGAATCCAGCAGGAACGGCACAGCGGCCGATCCCTACCTCCCATACATCACATTGGGGAATGCACAAGGGATTGGACCAGCCCTTGACGTTCTTGCTCGCATGAATTAGCTTGGGATCATGCTCGCTATCGTTGTATCACGTCTTTTGTCGGACGATCGTTGACCCCTCACCCTTAACGAGCAAACAACGCAAGCACCGAGGTTTTTCAATGAGAAGTCGTGGAATTGCTCCCTTGGCGCTTTTCCTCGCGATGGTGGAGATTGCGGGAAGAGGCGTTGGCGCGCCAATTTCCATGCCCGCCTTTTCTTTTCGCGTGAAAGCGCAGGGCCCGCCAGCGGCTGACGGCGTGGCGCGGTCGATCCGGACGACTCTGGCGTCCGTCTCAATGACAGCAAAAGAGGGCGAATGGAGTGACTGGGCGGAGGTTCCTACGACCGTCACTGAGCCCCTTGTGAAGAACTATCCCAACGCCTACATGGGCGGTTGGCCCTTTGTGATGGGGCTGCAATTCTCCCCAGCGCCGACTCCGCTTGAAGTGGACCTCGAGACAAAGGTTGCAGGCGTGGTTACTACGGCACATGCGTCGCTGTTTGGCTCGACGCTCGGCCTGGTTGCTTCACCTGACGCGAAGGGAGTGATCGCGGTCCGCACGATGGCGGACCACAACAGGAAGTACTGGAAAGCACTCGACGCCGCGGGACTGACGGACAACCTTCGTCCGCGCAAGATCAAGTTGGTGGATCGTTTCATTGGCGGAGATGAAGATCGACTCGACTGGGAGGAGGGCATCCGCAACCTGGCGCGCGTCGGATTCAATGTGATCTTCCTGCCCCCCGACAAACGCTATCGGGAGATTCTCCTGAACACGGGGCTCCGCGAGACAGGGTGGGCCGTTTACAACCCGCCTGGCTACGCGTTCGACTTCGACGAGAAGGAATGCTCCGACGAGGCGATCATGAAGTTTGCCGAGGCGCAGGCCAAGCCATACCGCGACGCGGGGTATGCGCCGGAAGACGTGGCTTTCTTCGGGCTTGCCGATGAGCCGGGTTGGTATTACCCGTCGATGCTAAAGACTCTGAACGAGAATCCCGAGGCGCTTGTCAGGTTTCGTGACTACCTGAAGAAACAGAAGCTGACGCCGCCCGATCTGGGCGCCGGAACCTGGGAAGAAGTGAAGGCGATTGGGCGCAGCGCGGTCCTGGGCAGGCATGGCGAGGCAGACCTCCGCAAGCGTCGACTCTACTACTGGACCTGTCGGTTTTTCCCGTGGGCCTCGTGCAGCGTCTACGCTCGAACGACCCGCGCGCTGGAGAAGGCGTTCTATCCGAGCCTTCCAGTCACCGTCAATTTCAACTTCTTCGCGGGACGTTACTTCTTCCCCGGCACGTTCGGCAACAATCCTGACAAGGATACTCCTGACGCGGCGATGGGCGGACACGACTGGCTGGAGTTTGGGCGGCAGCGAGGCTGCACGACCCTGTGGACCGAGGACTGGTTTGGTGACGGGCAGGCGTATCAATGGTCGTTCTATGCCAGCAAACTTCGGAGCGCGGCGCGGAAATCGGGAATCGGCTTCGGGGGTTACATCATCGGTCGCACCGCGGGAGAGAGAGAAGATGGCATCGTGCAGAAGACGCTGTGCCTTGTCGGTCACGGAGCCAAGACCGTGAAATACTACGTCTTCGGCCCTGAGTACAACTTCCCGGGGAACTGCTACTCGGAGAATCCAAAGGTATACGCGGGACTGGGACGGGTGGCTCGGTTGATTGCCAAAGCCGAAGACGTTCTCTATCCAGGTGAGGCGGCGCCGGCGCAGGTGGCGATTCTCACTCCGCAAAGTAGCCAGCCGTGGGACCAGTTGGAGCAGCCGATCGCCAGTGGCATCGTCGATGCGACGAACACCAACCTGAATAGTGGTTCCAGCGCGTATACTGCCGAGGCTTTCGACACGTATCTGGCGCTGATGCACGCGAACATCCCAGCAGACTTCGTGGATGAGCAGGACCTCCTCGAAGGAACGCTGAAGAACTATCGCGTGCTTTATATGAGTGGACCGAACCTGCCGACCGAGTGCCAGCGAGCCGTTGTAAAATGGGTGAAAAGCGGCGGCGTCCTTGCGACCTGCGCCGAGACGGCAACTCGGGATCGCTACGACAACCCGGAGGCGACTCTGAGCACAGCCAGTGGAATCGAGATGGGCGAACCTGCGCGAGCGGTGCTGCCCCCTATCAATGCGATGAGCGAGGTGACCGGGACCCAGGGAACCTTCACGGCGGTCGTTGCCAAGGAGCTGGTAACCCTCAAGGGCGCAGCCGTGGTTGGCGTCTTTGGCGACGGTTCACCGGCGGTCACCCAGCGCAAGCTCGGAAAAGGGCAGGTTGTCCACTTCGCGACCTACCCCGGGATCTCCTATTGGGTGTCGTCAAAGGAACAGCGCGACGGATTACCGGCGGGTTTTTCGGAGTCGGCCCGGAGATGGATCACCTGGCCTGTTGAGCTTGCCAAACTCACGATGCCGGTCTACACCAGCGTCCCGATGGTTGAAGCGCCCGTGTTGTCCTCCAAGTTCGGGACAGCCCTCACGCTCCTGAATTGGAGCGGAGCGAACATCGGGTCCCTTGCGGTGAACGTGAAGGTGCAGGGACCTGTGACCTCGGTCGAGAGCGTCCAGAGCGGCGCTATCCAGTTCCTTCACACCGGCGATCGAGTCCGTTTCACGCTTCCGCTGAACGGAGTGGATGTGGTGAAGATCAGGTAAGCTGGAGCAGCGCGCGTTGGGCAAAAACG
>JACQGJ010000401.1 GCA_016199605.1 Armatimonadota bacterium
CCCTTTACCTTTTTCCTCGATGATCTGGAGGCGACCAAAGTGGAATCCCTCACAACGTCTCGCACGTATACGGAGGCAAGAGCGGAAGAAAAACCCGATCACATCACACCAGTGTGGCGGGGCTTCAAGGGCCGCAAGCGTGAGCACCCGGCGCAGGTCACCTTGACCGACGTGACCGGCTGGCGCGTAGCTCAAGAGGGCGGAGCCGAAGTGACACTGCTTCGCTCCGAGGAAGAGCCGTGTTTCGAGGACCTCCGCTACCAGGCAGAGTTGATCTACCGTTCGAGAGATGGATCAGGTCATTTCGAGCTCGTGCCTCCCAAACCGATTTCCATCGACGGCGAGTTCAACGCCGCTTGTGCGTGGGTATACGGCAACAACTGGGATTGGGTTCCTGATCCAGGAACTCCCAAGGTGAACGTGTGGTTGCGTCTGCACGACGCAGCCGGTCAGTATCACCGGATCGACCTGGGCGTCGTGAATTTCAAGTTCTATGGCTGGCTGTCGAAGCGCCTGTGGGACAACCCGGAAGACGACCCCGGCCACGTGTTCTGGGGTGGACCGGGCGACGGTCGAATCCACTTCCCCGCCACTCTCGAAGCCATCGAAGTGCGCGGCGGCCTTCAGGCAGAGCCGAGGACCCTCTATATCGAGTCAGTCTCACTGTACCAGGACGACCTGCCGTTGCCGACCTTCCGCCCCGAGTTGATTCGGCACCTGCCCTTCCCTACCACTCAGAACACAATTCTGCCGTCGGTGGCGAAGCCGACGAAGGTGGCGCTCGTGCGACAGGTCTCCAGTGTCGGAGGTGCAGGTTGTACAGCTTTCATCTTCACGGCACGGGGCGACGAAGCCATCGTCTGGAGGTACGCTCCTGCAACCGGCACCCTGTCCGACCTGACCGTGGAGGTCGCCGGCCGTCCAGCTTTCACACCCTGCGCGGGCGGGGGACCGGTGTTCTTGCTGGACGGGGCGGAGCGGGAACCAACGGACGCCAGGCTGCGGCGCGAACTGCTGTCGGCCCGTGTTGTCGCGAGCGCTGTGGAAACGAAGTGGCGTTACAGTTGGGGACAGGACTCGGAGGACTTCTCGCTTCGGCTCCGGGCCAAGGCGAAGTCACTGATCGTGGACTGGACCTCGAAGGGGCAGAAGGCGACGGCGCTTCGTCTCGGGAGAGCCGAGAAGGTCTCCAATCCAAAGCTGATCCGAGTCCCTTACATGGCCATCTATCAGGACGGCCCCGGCGTGCTGCTCAGCGATGGCACTTTCTTCCTCACGCTGCTGGATTGGTACAACACTGAAAGCTCTGCCTTTTCCTCCGGTTGCCGGCTGGATGGCGACACGGCAGCGGTCGTGAACGGCGGGTCGGTGTATAACCCTCTCACCGACGGCACCCGCAATCCGCTGGTCGAGCGCCAGTTCATCAACGTCTCTTCTCGTTTCGAGGAGGTTCTGCCCAACATCCCGAACCCGCCATCGACCCAGGCGAAGGTAACGAGGGAGCATCTCTACTGTCACATCGGGGGGACAGCCCCGAACCGGTTCGACGATTACCTGAAGATGTGGCAGGAGTATCATCGAAAAGGCATCAACAAGGTGCGGGTGAGTCACCACGAGGACTCCTGGACGAACGGCGCGGATGTCGGGCAGGGCGGGCAGGAATACACAATGTGTACTGAAGCTGCGCCGGAAGTCGGGGACGGGAAACTGATCGCCTACTGCCGCGCCATGCGGGAGATGGGTTACTACGTCGGACTCTACGAGAACTTCACCGATTACAATCCCCTCGGTAAGTCATGGGAGGGGCGCAACGCGGCCCGGAACTCCAACGGCGAGATGATGCGCGTCTGGCCTCCGAGCTATGCGATCCGACCCTTGAAGGCGCTGGAGATGGCTCTCGATTACCCGAGACGAGTGAGCAAAAAGTTCGGCACCAACACCGCCTACCGCGACTGCCACACCGCCTACCCTCCCTGGGGTCAGGTAGACTACCAGGCAGGCGCTCCGGGCGCAGGCAAGTTTGCCACCAACTTCAAGTCGTGGGGCGCGTTGCTCCGCGATGGTCATAGAGCCTACGGCGGACCGATTTTCAGTGAAGGCGGCCATCACTGGTTTTCTGCCGGTCTGGTGGACGGAAACTACGCCCAGATCTGGATGCCTGACGCTACCAGGTATCCGCTGTTGCTGGACTTCGACCTGCGGAAGATCCACCCCCTCGAAGCTGACATTTCAATGACCCCCGGTTGGGGATGGGGCGATGGCGTGTGGCACTGCCTCGCGGCGACCATCGCTTATGGTCACATCGGGTTCCAGCCTTTCGGCGACCTCGCCCTCGCTACGCGTTACTACTATCTGATGCAGCAGCTCCAGTCGCGCTACGTGATGGTTCCCGTGAAGGAGATTCGTTATCATCGCGACGGTCGGTTCTACAAGATCACCGAGGCGTTGAAGTCTGACGCACACTCCGCCAACCAGGTTCATGTCCGCTACACCAACGGGCTGGAGGTCGCGGTAAACTGCAACTCGAAGGACCGATGGACCGCAAAGTTGAAGGGCATGGAATACGAGCTTTCCGGTTACAGTTGGGCCGCCGCCGGCCCCAGGGGATTTGTCGAGTATTGCACGGAAGTCGACGGCCGTCGTGTCGGGTACGTCGACTCGCCTTTTTACCGTTTCGCCGACGGCGGCGGGAAGGTCTTCGACTTCGGGCCGGTTGCCACGGATGGCGCTGTGGTCGTGCGCAAGGACGACGCGCGAGGGCTGAAGATCATCCCCATAGCACAGGTGACCGCCCTCACATTGGGGCTACCCCCAGGGGCACGGATTGAGGCCTTCGACGTTGCCGACAAGTCCCTGGGCAACGTGGATACGAAGCGAGAGGGAAGACGGACGAAGATCTCCCTGATGAAGGAAGCGGAATACTATCTGGTTGCGAAGGCGCAGAAGGGCGAAACCAGAGGACCGCGCGAAACGCGGACACTGTAAGGAGAAACTGATGCGCACTGCCCTGATTCTGTTTCTCGCCATCATTGCCTCAGCCTGCCTCGCCGCCACGGAATCGCCCCTCACAGTTCTCATCTCTACGGAAGGTCGAGTCTCCCTGGTGCGCGGCAGCACGTTGCTCGGGGAGATCACTCCCGGTCTTTTTGAGAAGGAGTGGCGCCATGCAGCCTTGGCTGGGCCAAACTTGCGCGACCCCGTCAGTAGAGAGGTACGTCACGGAGGGATCAATGCTCCAGGTGGAACTCGTGCTGTCACCGAGTTGCGCCCCCAGATCTTGTCCGACGGGGTGCGACTTCGTTACCGCTTGACTCCGCAGTCCGATATTTACCTCAACAGTCTGCACGTGTCTTGGGATTTCGACGAGACCACGGGAACAGGCGCGAAGTTCGTGGCGGATGACGCGAAGGGAGAGATTCCTGAGAAGCGTGGGCAGACTCACCTTCGCAATGCTCCAATGACGGACCTGCGAGTGCAGTTTCGTGAGGGCGGTGAGGTGCGGTTCCAGTTCGACAACCCAACGCCGGTGTTGATTCAGGACAATCGACAGTGGGGTCCGTCCTTTTCGGTCCGCATGGGCCCGCAGATGGACGGACAAGAGCCGTGGCCGGCGGGCAAGCCTTGCGAGATTGCGTTCGCCCTGACAGCGAGCGGAGGTGTGAAAGTGGAATACGATGATCCAGTGACCATCGAGGCTGGTGATGAATGGATACCGCTGAAGGTGGACCTCGACATCGAGCCGGGTTCGGCGCTCGACTTCTCCGGCTTCGGGCAGTTCGACCCGCCGGCGGGTAAGCGCGGTTGGGTCATCGCGACCCCGGACGGCCACTTCGCTTTTGAGAAGGACCCGAAGAAGACGCCACGCCGTTTTTACGGCGTGAACCTATGCTTCAGCGCGCACTACATCACTCATGAGCAGGCCGATCGACTGGCTGAACGGCTCATGCGAATCGGTTACAACGCGGTTCGGTTCCATCATTACGAGATGGAGCTTGTGGATCGTTCCGGCGGAACCTCGACCGTGCTCAACAGGGACAAGCTGGATCAGGTCGACTATCTCTTCTCTGCTCTGAAGAAGCGTGGACTCTACGTCACGACCGATCTATATGTCTCACGGCCCGTGTTTGCCGACGAAGTCTTTCCTGGAGAGGCGGGCGACCTCGGGATGGACGAATTCAAGATGCTCGTGCCGGTCAATGCGAAGGCGATGAAGAACTGGAAGGACTTCGCCCGCAACCTGCTGATCCATGTCAACCCCCACACCGGATTGCGCTACGCCGACGACCCGGCCCTCGCCTGGCTCAGCATGATTAACGAAGGCAACTTCGGCAACTTCGTCGGGAGTCTGAGCGAACGCGCCCGCGGAGAGTGGGAGAAAGCGTGGAACGCGTGGTTGCACGATCGCTACGGTGAGCGGCCCGAAGCGAAGACACCGTGGGGCAAGCAACCGGCCTTCAACATCTTCCTCGCTGAGACGGATCGCCGCATGTGCCGGGAGATGCGACGCTTCCTCCGCGATGAAGTCGGCACGGAGGCCCTGCTGACCAACATGAACGGCTGGTCGAATCCGATCCAGAACCAGGCGTCGCGGCAGGACTACGACTATGTGGATGACCACTTCTATGTGGACCATCCGCACTTCCTCGAACAGCCCTGGCGGCTTCCGTCGCGGTGCGAAAATCGAAGTCCTGTGTCGCAGGGCGCGCCCGGCGGTCGACACTGCGCTTTCACTCGCTTGCTCAACAAACCCTTCACCCTCAGCGAGTACAACTACTCCGGTCCCGGCCGTTTCCGCGGAGTCGGCGGGATTCTCACGGGTTGCATGGCGGCCTTGCAGGATTGGTCGGTCGTTTGGCGGTTCGCCTACGGCCATTCCCGAGACACGCTGTTCCAGCCAGGAGCCGCAAACTACTTCGATGTCGTGAGCGATCCCTTGAACCAGGCCGCAGAACGCGCCAGCCTCTGTCTCTTTCTCCGCGGCGACATGCGACCAGCTCGGCATTCAATTGGAGTCGCAATGACCGAGAAAGGCCTGCTCGACGAGGCGGCTCCTACGCC
>JACQGJ010000367.1 GCA_016199605.1 Armatimonadota bacterium
CCACCATCGAAACTGGCGTTCAGCGAAGCAAAGCCATCCACGCGCAAAGTGGCCAGACCCACACAGATCGGAGATTTGCCGTCATCCGTTCCTTCGTACGGACCGTGACGTCTGGGCGCTCCGCGGTAGTAAATGTAAAGTCGGTCGTTCACCCGAATCGGGGGCGACCCGCCGTTGTGGCAGATGAACCGGTTCCACTCCCCTACCTCGCCGCACGCAAGTAGCGGCGCTTCGGAGGGACATCGCTCCCAGCGCCGGCAATCACGGCTCGAGATCAGCCAGCAGTTCATATCGTGACGTTCCGGGCGGAGGTCGAAGATTGAGAGCAGTCCGAGATACTGATCGCCGTAGACGAAGCCAGCGTTGCTGTAGAACTCATCTGCCCAGTGGAGCGACCAGAGGAAGATCTCGGGCTGAGTCCAGTGGAGGAAGTCCTCGCTGAAGCTGAGGGATCGGTGAGGCAGGTAACGCAGGAAAGCGACGTAGCGCCTTTGGACCGTGTCGATCATCAGACAGTGAGCGTCACCTACCGGCCCGAGGTCGGCGGATCCCGGCCGCGGATGATAACGGAAGACTGGATCAGGAGAATGAGACCAGTGCAACCCGTCAGGCGAGACGGCCGTGTAGATTCCTGACCTCGGACCGTCCCAATCGAAGCTGGACCATCCGAGAGCCTTGTAACGACGCTCTGGATCCGGATCGAGAGGGTCTTCGAGGACCGACTCCCAGTGAGACTTCCCCTCGTGGTAGTGCGGGGGTATCACGATGTTGTTTGCGGTGCTGCCGTCGTACTCGTGAAGGTGAAGCTCGGGGCGGCGCCAATTCAGGCCGTCCTCGCTTTCAGCGTAGCAGGTGATGTTACGGCCGTCACTTAGCCCGCTGAGATACCACATCCTGAACTGCCGCGTGTCCTGATCGTAGAGGACCGAGGTCGTGAATCCTCGCTGTTCCCAAGGCGCCTGGGGAGACAGAACCGGGTGCGGGTGATGCACGGCCTGGTGGAACACCCGCTGCACTCCCCTTATGCGTTTCAATCGACCTGACGCGTGCGCGTTGTCAATTCCCTCGAAGTCAATAAAGAGCTGGGGGGACTGCGTAAGCTTCATTGCGTTTTCATCCTTTCTGACTCGACACTTTTCAACGCGAGCATGACACGGAGAATCCTTTCCCGCACACGATCCGCGGTGGATCGGTCCTTCGGCACGCTCCACTGCCAGTGATCCTTGTCATCTATCGCAAGGACCTGACGAAGTCCGTCACGCAGTACCTGCCGCGCTCGGGTCACTCTGGATTCCTGATCTCCACTCAGTGACGACAGCTCCTTCTCCAGCATCAGCAGCAATTCGTAGTCCTGCATTCCCTCACGTAAAGCCTCCATGGACTTGGACGTCGTGACTGAATCCACTGCCAGATAGATTGGCGTCGGCGCGCCGCGGGAGTTAAGATACTCATTCCAGGAAAAGCCGCCTCCCGAATCGCCGAAGGCCCAGAAGTGCGAACCGGTTAGTCCCTTGTCAAAACAGAACCATTCCTGTAACAGCCAATCGATGTAGGGATCGCTGAGTCGGCTGTTGGCTCCGGCAGTGTAGGTCCACCACTCCAAACCGGGCCGGCGGTGCTTCGCGACAAAGGCGTCGTTCGCCTGAGATTGCTGCTGGTAATGCTGGCGGTTGAAACACTGGATGTCACAGCTCTCCCGCATGACCTCCTCCAGGATGGGTGGCGCCGTCGCCGGGTCGGCGAAGTGAAGGTCATTCCAGATTTTGAATCCGGGAGCGCCTCGCTTGATGGCCCGACCCACTTCCAGGATCGTTTGCAGTTCTTCGGTGGTCGTCGGTTCGTCCCGGATCAAGATCGCCAGCTTGTTGGAGGGGACACCACGGTTCTTCAGGTAGGCGTCCCAGTCCGACGCCCATGCTTCGACACGTTTCAATCGGTTCGGCGTTTCGAGAGGCAGAGGAAGATCTGATCCGACAACGCAATAGAGGTTCGCGTCGGGCCACATCCTCAGCCATTGGTCCAACAGGTTTCGTGAAGGTGGCTGGGTGAGGTTTCCCTTGTCGTCGTACCCACCGAGAGGCATCACACCATTTCCCGCCCAAGGCGTGTTGACACCGTACTCTCGCAGCAAGGCGACGAAGGCCTCACGGTTCTTCGCCGTCACTCCGTACACCTGGTCAACGGCATAGTCCCACCCTCCCACGTGCAGGGAGAACCTGCCGGGCATCTTCACTGGCACAACTTCGATGGAGGCGGGCACGTTGACGGAGAACCCCTTTCCGACGTTAGCTTTCAGCACAGCCCATCCTGTGTACCTTCTCGCCTTGAGTTTCCTGGAACTGCACCGCACCCACACCTGCCTCGTCATCCCTGCTGGAACGTGAATCACGTAGGCGCCTCTCCGCTTCTCGGCGGGAATCATCGCCGTTGCCACCGGCTCGAACGACCTGGTGTCGACGAAGGGAATCTCGAACACCTCTAGGCTCTCCGACGGCAGTCCCGTGAAGGTGAGTTCCACCGCGCAGTCTCTCTGAGCCGCGTTCGTAAGGTTCAGCACGTCGGAACGGACCTCGTTCCCGGCCATCACGATGGCGATCTTTGGAGACTGACCGATGGGGTCTTGCAGTGGAGCCAATGGATCCCACCGGTGACCGTGCCACACACGCAGGATTGGCGCTCGCTGAGATTCCCAAAGCGCCGACTGAATTTTGAAGACCGCCCGGTGGAAATCGTTGATGGGTAGAATAGCCCGGAATCCCTCCAGCTTCGGCACCGGTATTGCCGATCGCTGTTTGTCGAGTTGTCCGAGTCGCGCCTCCAGGTCTCGCCTCTCCCTTTTAGGAATGCGAGACTGCATCACCTTTTCTCTCAGCCCTCTCAGGTCACGTGACAGTCGCTCACTGACCGCTCCGTAGAGGAGATAGCTTTGCCAACCTCCCTTGCCTTCGGTGAAGACCTGAGATGAGCGCAGTGGCGGCGGTTCAGCGCCTCCCTCATAGATTTCGATCTCGTCCAGCACGAGGGTTCCGGTCGAAGCCGAAGGGGTCATGATAAGACTGACATATCGACCACGAGCTGCAATTCCTTCGGCGCGGTACCAATGTGTCGTTGGCGATATCCCTTTCTCCTGAAAGGTTCGATCGATGGCCGCTTGCACAACTTCCCTACTGACTGCTGGAACCAAGACGGGAATGGAGCGCCGACTGCTCTCTGTTTTCGCGTCCGTTGATGCAGCCAGGTAGAAGTCCGCGTTGTCATCGCTGACCAGAACCGTTACAGCTTCCGGCCACCAGGGACCCCAGGGAGAAAGGACCGAGTGCAGCCCGACTCCGCCGATGGAACGCGTCTCTCCCAGATCGAACACGAGGACCGCGGGGTCCGTTGAGGTCCAACCCGCGGTGCCTGGCAACGCGTAGAAAGGCTTCCCCTCTGAATCAATCCACGCCTCGAGCACTCGCCCGTCAGCCAACTGTCCCTTGTCGCCATGCCACGGCCCTTTCCACCCCCAGTAGTTGGGAGGAGTCACGCACTCGTAAGTTCGGCGGAGAGCGAGGTTTTGGCCCGTCCCCTCAGCCCTCGCTGCCCTCTGTCCGAGGACCGAGAGCATTCCCACACAGAAAATCAACGCTGCTGCTCTCTGCAATTCAAGACTCCTCCACCGGGACGCCCTTACCCGGACAGCACCTTGCTCTCACCTTTGACGTACGCGATCGTGTTGATCATTTTCAAGGTGATGATGAGGGACCTCCTGATCCTTTCGAGCCTGCCGTTGTCAGCGAAGTGGCCTCGCAGTTCCGGCAGTTCCTCGAGGATCGAGATCAACGACTTCTTATAGGCCAAACGGCCGTCCGTGTCGAGACAAGGTTCGACGAGGAACGTTGCCGGGCCGGGCGAGGTCCCGAAGAGATGATGGTCGAGTTTGAACTCGCCAGGGACAGGAGTGCCCCAGCCCTTGTTGAAGAGCTCCTCCTTCCACTGGCTGAAGTAGCCCTCCTCTGCGCGCAGAAAGATCTCCACCAGCTTCTTATGTGCTGCCGAACCTCTCGGTTTGTAGTAAAGCTCAATCACCTCCGACAGCACCTCCTCCGGTTTCCGGCCGACGTCTGAGAGTATCCGCCCTCCGGCTGCGATGTTGATCTCCGTGCCGGGATTGACGACCGGTCCCTGATAGTACATGCACCCTCGGCCGCCGTCCTCGTAGAGCTTCTTCAGTGCGGTTGCGGTGCGCGTGACATACGGCAGGAAGTAGGAGGACCGGTCCCATCGCGCATCGGGATAAAGCCAGAGTCCACCCGAAGTGCCGTAAGCACAACCCAGTTTGCGGATGAAATCTTTTCTCTCGCTCTCGGGCACGTGGTAGCCGCAGTGACCCTGGTCGAAGAGGCAGTCGATGTGCTTGCCCAACGCGAGGATCTGATCCATCTCCTCTTTGCTCAGGTGCTTCAAGGGCGGAACCCAGTTGATGGTGATGACATACACCGTTTTGTCCGGCCACTTGCTTTTGATGTAGTCCGCCGTCTTCTGGTTGATGCGCACGTTGTACCCGACAACTCCGTCCTTGCCCGCGCAGTTCGGGCAGAAGCAGCATCCCAGGTCGCAGGATTCGAGATGCACTCCTCCAAAGTCGAACTGGGACAGGGAGAAGTCGATGATCTTGCGGACGTACTCAAACGACTTCGGGTTGGCGTCACACATCGCGTGCGCGTGAGGACTCCCGTCCGGGTTCTTGCCTCTCACCGAAGGATCTGCTTCGATGATCTTGTCAAATCCCCAGCTATACGTTCCCAGACCGAGAGACAACTTCATTCCCCGTTCGTCCGCCGCTCTAATCAGCTTGTTGATCTTCCCGCGACGCACCTGGTCCAGAGCGCTGACGATATCCGGCGGCCATGCGTACGTCGCGAACAACCCCCAGACATCGAGGAACTCAAAACCGGCTGCGCTCTGTACATCCAAGGCTCTGGTGATCCCGGAGATCGTCTCGTTGTCCAACTGGGGTGCGGGCCAGTTATCGAGAGGCAACGGATCGCTGCGCATGTCGTTGATCCACGCGCCAAAAGCAATCCGGTACTTGTACGCGTTGGTCTTTCTCTGTCTCACTTTCTTCCCTCCTGTGTGATTCAATCGCTGCAATGGGATACCGCCCGCCACATACGCGGCGCCCAGCGATGCGGTTTCAAGAAATGTTCGTCTGTCCAGCCTCACGACTCAAGACTCCATCAGCCAGCATCCGCAGGATCGGCGAGGTCCCGGTCCGCGGGTTGCGATTGCCTGCGCTGCCGAAACGCTGCAACGACCCTTGCTATTCCCTGTGCCAGAGACACTTGCTGCTGTCCGAACAAAGAGATACGCTTCCTGCTGTCGCAGACCCACGACTCAGCAGGAACCTGCCCCATTGGCGTGAATTGGGGCTCGCGGCCGAAGGCTCGTCCAACCATCACCGCCAGGTCATTGTACGACACAATCTCTTCACCGCCAATGTTGAGGAGGTTGGGCGGATAGTCGCAGGCGGTCGCCGCCTTGATCGTGAAGTTTACCACATCGGAGATGAAGAGCGGATTGACGGCGGCCGGGTTGTCTGCAATCGGTTGCCCACCAAGCACCTGTTGGACCGTTGATGGCACGACACCAGCGATCTCGCTGTACGGGTAGTAGTATCGGAGTATGGCAACCGGGACTTTGTGACTCTCCGAGAAGTAGGTGGCAAACATGTCGCCGCAGATCTTCGATAGGACGTAGTTGGTAATGGGGCCCGCGTCCCCGCTCATTGGCGCTTCCTCGGAG
>JACQGJ010000368.1 GCA_016199605.1 Armatimonadota bacterium
GCCGGATCCTGCTTTGGAGGACTGGGTCCTCTACTCGGTCGAAGATCGATGGCTGCACGTGGGTACCCGACAGGAATTCAAGAAGCCGCTGTTGAAACGAGAAGTGATCTGGGCTGGACAGGGCGAGGAACCGGCAAAGAAAACACTGATTGCCCCACCGGAAGGCAGCAAGCAGCTCTACTACTCGCGGAAGCAGGCGCTGCGTGCGCTGGTCGTCGATCTGCGGGCCATCGGCTACGGGTTTGATCCCCTGAACCAGCCTCGGGAGTATCTGGTCGCCCTCCATCGCGGCACTAAGTACTTCCTGCGTCTCGAGCGCGGAGGCGACCCCGACTACACCATTGAGTTCAACAGCATGGCGTACAACCTGGCAGCGAACATCGCAGCCTTGCGGGAAGTGAACAAGAACATCACTCCCCGCAAGACGTTCAAGGAACAGTGGCTCGTCCATGCGACCGGGCACGGCACATACTCCGGTCCGGTGAAGGACGATATGTGGATGTCGATCACGTCCAAACCCAACGAGGCGAAGAAGACCTTTGAAATTCCCGACGGCATGGGTGGGACCTTCGGCTACGGTTACGACAAGATCATCGGTCCCTTCACCGACAACTACCAGATGGTCCCCGCTCTCAAAAGGCTTTCCGCCGAGGATCCGCGAGTGAAGCAGATTGGTTTGTATGGTGAGGACCGCGGTCTCAGCGTCGATGACATTCCGGAAGGAATCACGCCCATAGACCGGGGCAGCACTGGTCCGCCTTTGACCATCACTCTGAAGAAAGTAACACCGACCCAGGCAAGGCCAGGTGACACCCTCGGCGTCATCTTCCTCGGCAAGAACGTCGAGCCAGGATGCTCCCTCTCTCTTGGCAAGGGAACCAAGCTGAAGACGCCTGCCTACTTTGGGCGGGATGCGAACTCCGACAACGACCAATGGCAGGCGACTCTCGAGATCGACAAGGACGCCGAATTGGGGAAGCGGACCCTCACCGTGACCAACAGCGATGGCGGGTCCGGCACGCTGCCCCAGTCCTTCGAGATTGTCGAGGAAGCCACACTGGCATGTCCCCCGATCAAGCTGATCCTCCCTGCCGCGGCTCGGGAATGGGTATCACAAGTTACGAGCGACGACCAGATCCCCAAGACAATGACCGAACCGGAGGACCGGAAGAAGTTCATCACTCGCCTCCAAGAGCAACGGGACCACTACTTCGAAGCCTTTGCCACGATGGAGACGGCACGCACCCACCAGGAAAACTACAGCAAGGAGTTGTGCGAGGTTCTCAAAGACCTGGCGAAACTGGACCCGAAGAAGGATGCGAAGGACTTCCGCGACAAGTTTCTAACTCGGCTTGCCCTGGAGAACAACCTCCGTGAGGAGGAAGCCAGCTACGCGAAGGGGATGATGTACTTTGTCGATGCTTTCTCGGAAGGGGAGTCGGCCTCTTTTGCAGGCGCTTTACGGGAGCACGCTCTCTGCCTCAGCAAGAATACCCAGGACGCTCTCGACGAGATGCGGAAGTGGAATTATGTGGCCTACTGGGAGGACTGGCGGCAGAAGCAAAAGCTCTACGACGTGCAGAAGGAGAACCTGCTGCACACTCTGAGAATCTGGCAGAACTTCAATGCCGCGCGTCTCGGAAAGCTCGACCGACGGATCAATGATCTGAAGCATGCGCAAATCGCCGAGAGCGGGTCGGTCTCCGATCCGAAAGCTCTGCTGCCCGACCAGCGCGCGCTGCGGGACGTGTTCCTCGACATGGGCTTGGGGGGGCTGCTCTACTCGCAGGCTATGGTGGAAGAGGGCGTCGCCGCGCAGGACTCCTACCTTGCCAGCTATAAAGCTACCGACCAGCAGGCAAAGAATGTGGAACTGGCCAACGACCTGCGCTGGCAGGCAGAACAGACGATCGTTTTCAGCCTGAAATACATGATGTCGCTCGGCTGGGATGGATGGAAATCCGTGACCGACTCGCTGAAGCGCTGTTTCAACTGGACCGTGGGCGACACGGCCGGTCTCTCTTTCTCCACTGCCTCCTCGGATGTCTCGAAGGCCCTGGACGACAGCCGGAAGAATTGCGACTGGGGGATCCGAGTGTTGAGCCGTGTGCGCGGCTACTCGGATGAGCAAACGATCGCTCTCAAGAAACGCAGCCTCTCCGAGGGAACCGACGAATTCGACCAGGGACTGAACTTCCTCGCCAACGATCTCAACTTCTTCACTCAAACCGATGGCGGCCTGCGCCGCCTGGCAGCCTGCTATGATGTCGGCGTGGAGGAAGCGACGGAAGACGAGTACCTCATCGCGATTGAACACGCTCGTCGGGTCGTGACCGACATGCGTCGCACTGCCAACGCCTTCCGTGGAGCGGAGAAAAATGATGATTTCACCAATTGGCGCAAGCTCCTCACCGAGCCGATGCAGGTGGTGAAGACCCTGACCCAGGGGGCTCTTGCAGGAGGGGCCTACTACACCAACGTAGAAGACTACATCCAGCAAAGAGAGCAGCAAATCCAGGAGATGGAGGGTTTGCTGCCCGCTCTGCAGAAAGCCGGCTGGAGTTCGATGGCCCTGGAAAAGCGCGGCCCCAAGTCCTTCGAGACTTACAAGGACCTCCGGTTCAACAACCCGTACTTCCTCGAATGGGACCTCCTCCGAGAGCGACTTCTCCGGAAACAGTTGATGGCAAACCTCGACTGGAAAATCAGACAGGCCTGGGAGAACTTCCAGGACAACCTGGTGGAGGAGTACAACACGCTGAAACGGCACAACGAGCACTACAGCGCGATGGCCCACAAAGGGGAAACGGCTCGCGTCCTGCAACTCCAGGGGAACGACCGAATGATGGTGTGGGACTACGACGGAGCTTTGGAGCGTTACTACCAGGCTTACGAGATGAGCGACAAGGTGCAGTCCCTCAAGAACGTCGAAGAACTGCGCGAGAAGCTGGTGATCAAGAAGATTCAGGAAGCCCGACTCGATCTCGTCGTCTCCGTCGCCAACACCTACTTCATGTCGCGCATCTACCAGGGGATGGGCGAGCAGGCTTTGAAAGGCTTGCGCGCGGCCGGGCTGGTCCGCATCCCACCGATGCGCGGCGGCACGCCGAAGATCACCGGCTTCACCGGTTACGTGAGCTGTTTTGCCGACAAGGTCTGGGGAGCATTGAACCCTTTCAAGGACGTCGTAAAGGCGATGGCGGTGGACCGCAACTGGAAGGAGATCCAGAAGGCTCTGACCACCCTCGACCAGCAGCTTCAGCAGGTCCTGTACGCCGAGGTGATACGTTCGGCAATGATGAACTACCTGGACGTGAAGCACGAGTACGCTGACTTCGTCGCCATGGCGGTGGTCAGCACCGCCATGTTCAAGGACGAGCGGCAAGGGTACGACGTGCTCATCACCGAGTTGATGCGCGGCCTCAAGAATGCCGTCAGCCGCTATCCCTCGAACGAGTTCAGCATCGGGGCCCACACCACCCGGGGACAAGCGCGACGCGCCGTCGGCAACGACATGAAGTATCTCAACCTGCTGCGCCAGTATCTGGAGATGGTGGAAAGGAATAACGGAGACCTCAACGGAGAGGTCGCGCGCGCTCACCAGAAGCTGAAGGGGTCCCTGGAGCCCCTGGAACTCGCGACGGCGAAGGAAAGACTCAAAGGGATCGAGACCGCCACCGATCCGAAACAGCGTCTCCAGGGCATCGCAGAGTTCTTCCGTGACTATCCGCTGGTTGACGGCGGCACTCTCCGGAACTTCATCTCGGCGAAGCTAAAGGAGAAGGCCTCCGGGATTGACGACCTCAATGCGCAGATCAACGAGTTGCGCTTCGAGTTGTTTCAGACGGCGCTTTCCGATTTCGTCAAGGCGAATCCCAAGTACAAAGAGCTGCTCTCCAGCTTCATCCCCATCGGAGCCGCGGGGAGGAAGGGAGGGTCCAAGAAGTCGATGACCGATATCGACTACACCGCCTGGCTGAAAGAGAACGCCACCGACCAGCAGCGCCTCGCGTTTCAGGCCGATTTCGAGAAGTTCTTTGACAGCAAGTTCAAGATCTCGCTGGCGCACCTCGACACCAGCATCGCCGCGCAGCTTCGGCCGGCGCCGAATCCGGTGCTGGAATCCATCCAGAAGCTCCTGGCCCTGGGAGAGCTTCCGCTGACCGATCCGGCTCAGATCCAGGAGATCAAGGGGAACCCGCAGAAGCTCAAGGACCTTGCGGCCAAGCTGGACATGAAGCCCGAGACGGTGAAGCAACTCCTCGAGGACCCGAAAGGCGCCTTGGGAAATTACAGGAGGCAACTGGAGAAGGAAACCCAACGGCTGGTCACCGACTATCTTCACAAGGAGATCTATTTCGACCGTGCCAATGAGTGGCTCGTCAACATGGGCGCTTTGCTCTTTGCCTCTCCCAAGTCCGCGGAGATGGAAGGAAAGGACTTGGCCAACCTGTCGCCGGAAGAAGTGGGAAAACTCTTCAACGACCTGAAGAACTTGAAGCTGGAGCCCTGGATGGCCTTCAATGAGTTGATCGGGCAGTTGGGCTTCTGCATGCGACACACGGAACCGGCTACCCACAAGAAGACCGGCGAGCCGTATCTCGACGAAAAAGGCAAGCTCGTCATGAAAGACCCGATGGACTACAACAAGTACGCGAGCAAATACTTCGGCGCGCGTGGGCTGTTGGGCGCGATCATGATGTCAGCGCGGGGACGGGCCTTGCTGCAAGAGGTAACGACAAAGGAGCACGTCGAGTGGAAGCGCAAGCAAGACCCCAATGCCTGGCAGTCGATGGAAGAGATCATCGTGGACGTCGCCCGGTATCTTGTCTCCCAACCGGGCGGCATGAAGGAACTAGGACTGCCGCCCCTTAAGAGCGGCGACGAAGCGGCCGGGCGCGAGCACTATCTGAGGTTGTTCGACATGTGGCTCCTGCGAAAGAACGGCGCCCCACCCGAAGTCGTGGCCTCCCGAGCCATGGTGGACGACGCCGCGTGGCACGCCCCCGGGGGTCCACCCTCCCGTTTGAAGGCAAATGACCCTCGGGTCAACCGCTATCTCGCCGAGCAAACGCAGCAGACCGAAGGTTTCTTCCGCAACCAGATCGCGCGCTCCCTGATTGAGATGGGCACAGAGATGGCGCACCTGGAAGCTGCTGCCGAGAAGGCACGACAAAGCCAGGATCCCATCGAGCAGCTCAAGGCTGAAGTCTACGACGAGAAACTCAAAAACGTCTTCTTCAACCTTGCCAATGCCTGGTTCCGGATGCGGAGCGACTCGCACGATCAGGTCGTCCGCGAAGCCCTCGAGCTGACGATGAAACAAACCTCCTCCATCGGCGACGACTGGCTCTACGCCTTAGCCAGCGTCGACCACATGGGCGAGCGCGTGCGCAAACCCGACGGCAAGCTGGACCTCGATGCAATGATCCAGTGGAAACCGAAGGTCTTCAAGAAGGACGACAAAGCACTCCAGAAACTCGTCGAGCAATACCGCTCCCAGGCGCGGCAGGAGGCGCAAGCCCGCCTCATCGACAGCAAGTTGGGCGCCGCGTGGGATTGAAACCTGCTTGCGCTTTGTGATACCCTCTTCGCTGCCGGCAGGCGACCCGAGCCGCAGGATCTCCAGCAACGTAAGCCTGAACTGACGGTGTCATCACCGGACCAAGAACCGAGGAGTCGATTCATGTTTTCAAGAAGAACACGGACCATAGAAGCGGCGACGATCGCGCTTACTTTCATTGGAGGTGTGCTGATGGCCAATTCTGCAACCCTTTACGTCACTACCAAAGGCAGGGACGACTGGTCGGGGCGTCTTGCCAAGCCCAACGCAACCAGGACCGATGGGCCGCTGGCTTCGCTGCAAGGAGCGAGAGATGCCGTCCGCAAGTTGAAGTCCCGGGGCGCGTTGACGGAGCCGGTGCACGTCGTTATCGGGGGCGGGAAATACTCGTTCACTGATCCGATTACCTTTACGCCTGAGGACTGCGGGACGGAGCGATGTCCGGTGGTTTACGAAGCCGCACTTGGAGCGAAACCGGTCTTCAGCGGAGGACGAGGCCTGACGGGTTTCAAGCGCGGGCGACAGGGTGTGTGGACGACACAGATTCCGGAAGTGAGGGAAGGCAAGTGGTACTTCGAGCAACTTTGGGTGAACGGACAGCGCGCGACTCGCGCCCGGACCCCGAACAAGTTCTACCACTACATGCTCCGCAAGCCGCGGCCGGGACTGGATCCCGGCAGGTCGTTCGTTGGTAGCGCCGAGGACCTCAAGCCTCTGTTGTCGATCCCGCAGTCACAACTCAAGGATGTGACGCTCGTAGCCTACCACTCCTGGGAAACGTCTCGCCATCGCCTTGACTCGGTGGAGGCGGACACCAACACGGTCATCACGACGGGAAACGCTCCCTGGGAATTCAATGCATGGGGGGGGAACCAGCGCTACCATCTGGAGAACCTCAAAGAAGCCCTCGACCAGCCGGGCGAGTGGTTCCTCGACCGTGACGGAACGCTCTACTACAAGCCTTTGCCCGGTGAGGACATGACCAAAGCGGAAGTAATCGCGCCGTCTGGCTCGGACCACTTCGTGAGCTTTGTCGGGGAGCCGACCCTGGGTCAGACGGTGGAGCATATCACTCTGAAAGGTCTGGCGTTCCGTCACGCTCAGTACGTTCTTCCCCCGCAAGGTCACGGCGACGGACAAGCCGAAGTAACTCTGCCCGCCGTCGTTATGCTTGACGGCGCACAACACATTTCCATCGAAGATTGCGAGATCGGCCACGCCGGACTTCACGGCCTCTGGTTCCGTCACGGGTGCCGTGATTGTCAGGTGGTTCGCACCTACCTCCACGACCTGGGCGCGGGCGGGGTGAAGATCGGCGAAGGCTGGGGAACGGACCTGAAAGATCCGGCCGCGCAAACCAGTCGGATCACCGTGGATAACAACATCATCCATCACGGCGCGCGCCTCCATCACGGAGCCATTGGAGTGTGGGTCGGCCACAGCGGGAACAACAAGGTGACTCACAACGACATCGCCGACTTCTTCTATACAGGGATCTCCGTGGGCTGGGTCTGGGGCTACGGCGAGAGCCTCGCGACCAACAACACGATTGACTTCAACCACATCCATCACCTCGGCTGGGGCATGTTGAGCGACATGGGCGGGGTGTATACCCTCGGGCCTTCCGCGGGAACGACCGTCAGTAACAATGTCATTCACGACGTCTATTCCTACGACCGCTACGGCCGCGGCGGTTGGGGACTCTACAACGACGAAGGCAGCTCGAACATCGTGATGGAGAACAACCTGGTTTACGACGTGAAGACCGGAACCTACCACCAGCACTACGGGACGGGGAACGTTCTCCGGAACAACATCCTCGCCTACAGCATGGAGGGACAGGTCCAACGGTCGCGTGTCGAGGACCACCTGTCGTTCACCTATCGGAACAACCTTGTGCTGTGGAAGAAGGGCCAGAAGTTCGCTGCCGCCGGAACCACGAAGGACGACAAGGTCAAGTTTGAGAGCAATCTTTACTGGGCTTCCGGCGATCCGGTGGACTTCGAAGGGATGACGCTGGAAGAACGCCAGAAGTCGGGGCAGGATGTTGGCTCCCTCGTCGCCGACCCGAAATTCGTTGACCCGGAGCATTACGACTTCCACCTCCAAGCCGATTCCCCGGCTTCGACGATCGGCTTCAGACCTTTCGACTACTCGAAGGCGGGAGTGTATGGAAATCCATCCTGGATCAAGCTGGCGAAGAGCAAGACCTTCCCCAAAGTTGAGTTCGCCCCCGAACCTCCACCACCGCCGCCCTTGACCTTCAAGGACGATTTCGAGGCCACGCCAATCGGTGGCCCGCCCAACAACGCTCAAGTCAATGTTGAGAACAAGGGCGACTCCATCGCAGTCACCGAGGAGACGGCAGCCAGCGGCAAGCACAGCCTGAAGATCGTAGACGCGCCCGGGCTGGAATTCGGATTCAACCCGCACTTCCTCTACAGCCCGAGCCATCAGGACGGCGTCACCCGGTTCAGCTTCGACATGCGCATCGAGCCGGGGGTCGTCATGTATCTCGAAGGCCGCGATTGGCGGAAGCCAGAGTATCTCGTGGGTCCAAGCTTCTGGGTCCGCGATCGGCAGTTGTCGGTTGGTGATAAGGTCCTCGTCGAACTGCCTGAGAGTCAGTGGTTCCACGTCGATCTGGTGTTCGGCGTGGGGAGCAAGATGAACGGAAAGTGGGACCTCACCCTCGACCTGCCCGGTCAGGAACCCAAGCGGTTCACCGACCTCGCCACCGGCAGCCCGGACTTCAGCGTGCTGACCTGGCTCGGCTTCAGCAGCAGCGCGACGGAGAAGGCCGTCTTCTACCTCGACAATCTTGAGCTTACCAGCAGTCAGTAGAAGTCGAATCCGCGGAGGAATCATTCATGCCGACTCGTCGGCGCCACGTCGCGGTGAAAATGCCAGAACGTTTGTAGTAGTGCGATTCATCGCACGTTACCCACCGGCACACGTGCGATGAATCGC
>JACQGJ010000372.1 GCA_016199605.1 Armatimonadota bacterium
CGGTTCGAGCGGTTGAGGGAGGGGATCCAGGACTATGAGAAGATTCGCCTCCTTCGAATTGCGATGCAAGGTTGCACAGACAAAGCTGCCCGTGAGGCTCTGAAGCGGTTGAACGTAACCCTCAGCCACTTCACTTACGAGTCCGTGCAGCAGATCCCAGCGGAGGAGACGGTGAGGGAGGGCAAGATGCATCTCGTGGAGTTGTCTCGCGCCCTCGGCGCTCAGTCTCACGGCAGGAGCCGCCGATGACTCACGCGCGGCGGGTTGTAGCGATGATCCCTAAAACTCTTATGGCGACGGTGGCTATCCTTATGTGCGCAGTTCCTCTTATGGCCGATAGACCCGATGAATCTGATTTCAACCGCCGCTGGGCGGAACAGGTCTTCTCGGAGGTCCCACCTGCTTCCGTGTCGGGCAACCGGCTGACGGTCGTGCATGAGGGGTATCCGGGCGATACCAAGGTCGGTAGAGGCGCCGCAGGCGGGCCGATCCGACTCGGCGACAAAGTCTACAGACGCGGGATTGGTGTGAACTCGCACAGCGCAATGCGCGTTTCGCTTGTCCAGCCGGCAGAGCGGTTCCGTGCGATGATCGGGTTGGACCGGAATGTGGATGGTACGGTCGCTTCGGTGGCGTTTCACGTTGTTGTCGGAGGCACGGATGTATTTTCCACCGAGGTGATGCGACCAAGCGACGGCATTCGAGACGTTGATGTGCAGCTCAACGGTGCAAGTGCCTTCGATCTGATCGTTGATGAGGGCGGGGACGGCCGGGCCTACGACCAGGCGGATTGGGTGGAGGCGCGGGTTATTCTCCAGGATGGTTCGCAGGTGTGGCTGGACGACCTTGCCCGGCAAGCCACGCTGCCTACCGACCTGCCCTTCTCGTTTGTGTACGGGGGAGAGCTTTCGTCGAACCTCCTCCGCGGCTGGCAACACCGCGTTGAGGTTGAACGCATCGATGGAACACGGCTTTGCCGCACGCTGACACTGACCGATACTGAAAGCGGTCTTGAGGTGCGCGCCGTGGCCACCATCTACACCGATACGCCAGGCGTCGACTGGACTCTCTATTTCACCAACAAGGGCCCCAAAGAGACGCCGATTCTACAGCAGGTGAAAGCCGTGGATGTCAGCACGTTTCCGGGACTGGGGACCACTCCCGTCCTGCACAGGTTGCGGGGTAGCACCTGCGCCGCGGACGACTGGCTGCCCTTCGACGAAGCCCTGACGCCCGGGAAGAAGATCGAGTTCGGGGCGGTGAACGGCCGATCCTCGGCGGATTCTCCTTTCTTCAATCTCGACTGGGGCAGCGGAGGCGTCATCACGGCCATCGGCTGGTCGGGGCAGTGGCGCGGCTCCGTTGAGCAAGAGAAAGAGGGGGTCCTGCGAATCCGGGCGGGAATGGAGAACCTGAACCTGAGGCTGCGACCGGGTGAGACCATACGCAGCCCACGCATCCTGCAGCTCTACTGGCTTGGCAACGACCCCTCTCGGGGGTGCAACCTGTTCCGTCAAGCGATGCTCCGCCACATTACTCCGAAGGTTCACGGCAAGCCCCGTACTCCTCCGATTGCGCACCTCAGCACTTCGTTCTACGAGTTGAACAACAGCACCGAGGAGAATGTGTTGTCCCACCTTGAAGCCCTTCGAGGACTGGGGTTCGAGATGTTCTGGCTGGATGCCTACTGGACAAAAGACGGCTTTCCGGCCGGCATGGGACACTACGGTTTTCCTATCGAGCGGGTGGAGCCCCGCGATCGATTCCCACGCGGGCTGAAGCCCATCACTGAGGCCGCGCATCGAGAAGGCATGGGTTTCCTGATGTGGTTTGAGCCGGAGCGCGTTCATCCCGGAACCGAGCTATCGAAAGAACACCCGGAGTGGGTCCTCTCCCCAGGCAACGACGGCAGCGGCCTGTTCAACCTGGGAATCCCAGAAGCCAGGGAATACATGACCCGCTATTTGAAGACCGTCATCAAAGAATACAGCCTTGATTGCCTCCGCATCGACTTCAACATCGACCCCTTGCCTTTCTGGGAATTCCTCAACAGACAAGACCCGGACCGTGTTGGACTCGGCGAGATTCGCTATGTCGAAGGTCTTTACCGGATGTGGGACGATATCCTGGCTGCGAACCCCCACCTGTTCATCGATAATTGCGCGAGTGGCGGCCGTCGGATCGACCTCGAGACCTGCTCGCGTTCGATTCCTCTCTGGCGGAGCGACAACACCTGCGACATGCTGGACCACAATCCGGAAACCGTCCTGTGGGCCGCCATCAAAAATCAACTCATGAGCGCGGGGCTGAATCGTTACCTTCCCTTCAGCACCGTTGGCCAAATGGGCGCGACGCCCTACCTGTTCCGCAGCGGCTTCAACGCGGGCATTGCTTTTGCCGAAGACTGCCGCCCCAGGGAGTACCGTCGCAACCTTCTCAAGCAGGCCATCGCAGAGGGGAAACGTTTGCGCAAGTACTACTTCGGCAACTTCCATCCGCTCTCGGACGTGACGCTGAGTGCGAAAGACTGGTCCGTGTTGCAGTACCACCGACCTGCGGAGGAGGACGGCATAATTGTCGCCTTTCGCCGCCACCAGTCGCCCTATGGGAGTTTCCACTGCCAGGCACAGGAAATTGACGCTGAGGCCGATTACGAAGTCACCTGGTCGCACACCTACAATCCCTCCAAAGCCGTGCGGGTGAAGGGGGCCAAGCTTCGCAGCCTGAAGCTGGAGATCGAGGACTGCCCGGGGTCAGTAGTTGTTGAGTATCGGCAAGTAAGTCGAGAGGGAACCTGAAGACCCAGCGGTGCGAGACTAAAGAGGCACCAACATGGAGGTGACATTGCCGTGAGATTCCCACGAAGCATTCTTTTTTCAGTTCTGGCATCGCTTGCGCTGGCCCTGGGCTTTTCGACCAGGGGAGCAGTTCAGGATGAGACGCGGAACCTGGCTGATTTTGAGGGTCCCGCGGACCTCACCGGTTGGAGCAGTGAGGCAAAAGCCGCCCTGTCAATCTCCACCGACCAGGCTGCGCACGGCAAATCCTCACTGAAGATGCAACTGCCCGCGGGCCCGTATCCCGGCGTCTACTGCGACAGGACAGGCAAAGACTGGAGCGGCTATGGCGGCCTGGCCTTCGACCTCCACCTTCCCGACAAGGCGACACTCGGTGTCCGCGTGGATGACGAAAACAGCGCCGGCTACGAGTCCCGCTTCAACATGGATAACCTTCCGCTGCGACCGGGATGGAACGCGGTCTTTGTGCCGCTGCGGAAAGTTGCCGACAAGGTGGACCTGAAGAAGATACGGGCGCTCGCCATTTATCTGTTGGATATGAAGCAGGACACGACCGTCTACCTCGACAACGTACGGCTCCTGCGCGTGAGCGACAAGTTGCTGAACGGATTCGAGAAAGATGAGGATGTGAAAGGCGTCTCTGCCGAAACGAAGATTCCCATGGCGCTCAGTGCTGAACAGCACACGCAAGGAGAGAAATCGCTGAGACTGACGCTGCAACCCGGGCCGTATCCCGGTGTCTTCCTCTCCGTCCCACCCGACTGGCGCGGGCAGGAGGCGCTGAAATTCGACCTCTGGTGTCAGCGCAATTCCTCTCTCGGTATCCGCATCGACGACCAGCACAGTATGGACTACAACACCCGCTACAATCAGGACGGTGGCGTTGTGCGCGAGGGATGGAATCGCGTGCAGGTATCGCTCGACGAGGTTGCGAAGTCCATCAGCCTCGGCGAGGTCAAATCCGTCATCGTTTTTCTGATGAACGTCGCGGAGCCAACGACGGTCTACCTTGACAATGTGCGACTCGGCGCATATCAGGAGGGACTCGACGACCGACCCATACCCGGTGAGTTGGGCGAGAAGAAGGAGTTCAAGTGGTCCACTGAAATCGAGACACCTCACATCTCCTGGGCAAAGCCCTTGGCCGGAGGAAAGATCAAAGCACTGCTGGTTCCGGGGATTCATGCAGGGCGAGAAGCCATCGAGTTGCTCCAGCGCGTCGACCTCGATGCCGACATCGTGACCATCGAGAAGACCTGGGATGTAAACCGCTGGGGCATGGGAGACCATTACGGCGACCGGGGTGACCGGGGCGATTTCCGGTTGCAGTATCGCTATCTTCAGCAGGCCATGACTTCGGATAAGCAGTACGATGTCATCGTGCTACCACTCGTGCATGGATGGAACGCGCTGACGCCGAAGACCCGACAGGCGCTGAAGCAGCGCGTGCGCGACGGGACGGGACTGGTGCTCATCCATCCCTACATCGGTCGCGATGGATCGGATGCCTCAATCTGGGAGCTCTCCCCTCTCACCGGTTGTCCCGATGACTTCATGCCCGAGGATGGCTACGTCCGCATCGCTCCGGGATCGCTCGCTGCCGGGCATCCTGTGTGGCGCGCGGCGGGAGAGCACTTCATCACCAGAGGGATTCCGCTCGACCTGCTGCCGTTCGCCAGCATGGAGCAATATAAGTACGCCTCTCGCGGCACAACGATCCTTGAATCCGATGGCGGTCCCGTCGCGGCCGTGAAGGAGTTCGGCAAAGGACGAGTCGTCGCCTTCGGCTACCGCAACTGCGACATTCTTCCCAACCTCGAAGGGGACACATATCCGACGTATGACTATCACGAGTATCTCTACTCGCTCATGGCGAAGGCCCTCCTCTGGGCAGCGAAAAAGGAGCGGGCTGCGATTGCCAGCCTCTCTGTGAGCGATACCCGGAGCGAAGCGAAGGTGAGCGTCGTAAAGGGAGCGTCTGCTCATCTGCTGGTCACACTGAAAAACGAGTTGGGGCAGGTGAAGCAACAACAGACCGTCCAGGTAGCCGAAGAAGCAACCAGCGCGGCCATCCCCCTGCCACCGGCGCAGAACCTCGACGCCGGACGGCAGATCGTGGATGTGATCGCGATGGCCGGGAAGGAAGTCGTGGACTGGGCATCTCTTTCGTTTGAGCTGCCAAAGCCGCTCTCGGTGCAGAACCTCCTCGTCTCAACCGAACCGGTGAAGCAGGGCGACCCCGTCAAAGTGGGCATCCTCGTGCAGCGATCCGATACTCCACCACTCCAACAGACCCAAATCACTCTCGACCTCATGGATGAAGAAGACCGCGTCATCGCCCGTGAGACCTTCGACTTCCAACCCGACATGGCGGGGAAGCAGTGGAAAGAACTCACGCTGCCGACGGACAAAGCGTTTATGCTACACGCCCGCGTCGTCGCCTCGACGAAGGCGGGAGACCGACTGCTGGACCGCAGAGAATCACGTCCGTTCGTCATCACGCCGGAGGAACGGCAACCCGAGGGGCTGAACTTCCATGCCGTCATGTCGGGGGTGAACACCGGCAACTTCCCTTACCTCGCCACAACCTTCCGTCAGCGGCTGCGCGACATGGGCACGGAAGCCGGAACGACCTTCGGCGGCATTCCGAACAGCCTCGGTGTCAGCGGCATGGGAGTCTACGCCTACGATGCCGCGCCATATCGTGACCGCAAACGCCAATACCAGGCGACGAAAGACAAGCAGTTCCTCATCCGCCAGCCGTGCCTCAACTCGGAAACGTGGCGGAAGCAGACGCGTGAGAATGTCCTCGCCTACGCGAGAAGGGCAATGCCGTATAATCCATTCTCCTACTACGTCAACGACGAAGGCAGTTTGACCTCCTACACAGACCCCTTCGATCTCTGCTTCGGGTCGGAGTGCCTAACGAAGTTTCGCGAGTGGCTGAAGACGGTGTATCCCTCCCTCGATGCTCTTAATGACAAGTGGCAGGCCAAGTTCGCGAAGTGGGAAGACGTGATCCCTATGACGACAGAAGAGGTTAAGGCGCACGTCGAGCAACCAAAGGGGAAGACCACCAGGCCGACCTACGCCGCGTGGGCCGACCATCGGACGTTCATGGAACGCACCTACTCCGATGCCTACAAGTTCATTCGTGACTGTCTGCATGAGGTGGACCCACAGGGCGAGTTGCGCATCAGCGGCACACAGGCGACAACGGCTTACGATGGATGTGACTGGAGCCGCATCACCGAGTTCGCGCGCGACACGGGACCCTACACCACCGGCGACCAGTGGGATTTGCACCGGTCGTTCCTCTTTGACAGCGGCGCGCCCGATGGTCGCTCCGGGGGCTGGACGGGCTACGGCAGCAGCGGCGCCGGCGTGCAGCACTCTATTTGGAACGGCTTGTTCCACCGCATCGGCTATATGAACATCTTCTGGCAGTATGCCTGCCTCAACCCCGACCTCACCTTCAGTCAGAGCGCGAAAGACATGGCGGTCGCGTTCAGGGAGCTGAGCGATGGAGTCGGAATGCTTCTCAACCACGCCCGGCGCTCGCCTACACCGGTGGCTGTCCACTACTCCCTCGCCAGTTGCCATGCGGCAACCATTCTCGGTCAGGAGGCTGAATGGAACCGAGCGCGGGAGAATACCATCGCTCTTCTCAACGACCTCGGCTGGCAGTTCAACTTTGTGTCGTCGCAGCAGGTGGAAGCAGGGGCGCTGTCCAAGCACGGCTACAAGGCGATTGTGCTGCCATGGTCGGTGGCAATGTCCGACAGGGAAGTTGCTGCGTTGAGGCAGTTTGAGCAAGCGGGAGGAGCCCTGATTGTGTGGGGATCGCTCGGAGCGATGGATGAACACTGCGCCCTCCGCGAGGGAAACCCTCTACAAGACATTGTGCCTAAGTCGAGCGCCTGGGAGCCCGCTGTGTCCTCTCCAAAGGTCGCTGTCATTCCCTCTGGCTGCATGGACTATGCTACCGACAGGGAGATGGGCTACAAGGTGAAACTCCGATTGGATTTCTTCTACTCTATGCGCACCGTGACAGACGGTCTCCCCGGTGAGGTCCTCGACGGCAAGAAGCATCCTTGGCCTTTGACCCATTGCCAGCGCACCTACTTCACCGACGACGAAGCAACCTACGTCTGCCTGCTCCGTGACAACCTCTCCGGCGAACGAGTCGTCGGCCCCGACGGTGTGGAGTATGTGAAAGACACCGGAACCAAAGCGGGGCCGGAACCAATTACGCTTCGCCTGCGCCGACCTGCTCATGTCTATGATGTCCGCCTCGGCAAGTATCTCGGCAAAATCGACCGCGTCGACACAAACATCGCCCCCGCGGAAGCGAAGGTGTTCGCTCTGCTGCCGAGCCGAGTGACGAAGGTGACGGTGTCAGGTCCATCTGCGGTTCAACCGGGACAGCCCGCCACCATCACTCTCAACGTCCGGACCGACGGCAAGAAACCGATGTCCCATGTCCTGCACGTCGAAGTGCTCCTTCCCGCCGGCACGCTCCATCCGCTCTACACGCGCAACCTCGTCACGACCAATGGTGCAGCCAAGTTCGCGATTCCGTTCGCGTTCAATGATGAGATGGGGGAGTGGACGATCAAGGTGAAGGATGTGGCGAGTGGGGCGACGGGGGAGGCAAAGGTGCGATTGAAGTGACTTGTGCCACATTCCTGCGACTTGTATAGTCCGCGCAAATCAGACCGCAAGCGGGACTCCTGCCGTATGTGGAGACCTGGAGACCGGAACGTTGAATCTGAGGAAAGGCGAGATACCTCCGATGGAATCCATGAAAAGCCTTCTCTGTCCTGCTCTTGGGAAGGTCGAGATTATCGACAAACCTGTTCCGACTCCCGACCCCAAGGAAGTCCTGATCGAGACGCGAGCAGTGGGTCTCTGCACCAGTGACATCTATGTTCTCCTGGGACAGACACCAGAGGGGCAGTTCCCGACGGACCGCATCGGTCATGAGCCAGCCGGAGTCGTCGTTGAGGTCGGCAAGGAGGTGACTCGCTTCAAGCCGGGAGATCGGGTAACGACGCTCTGGTGCCGTGGGGGATTCATGCAGTTCGCCGACTACTATGCTCAGGAGGAATCGTTCGTATTCCCTCTGCCGGACGAGATTCCTTTCGCCTACGGCCTGTGTGAGCCGCTGGGCGCGGCGGCGCGGGGGATCTGCGGCGCGGGGATTCTGCCGGGTGATACGGTGGCTGTCGTGGGAGCCGGATATTTCGGCCAGTTGATCGCGCAGGCGGCGAGGTTCCTGGGAGCGTGGCGCGTCGTCGTCTTGGACAAGGTGCCGGAACGACTGCAAATCGCACTCGACCTCGGAGCCGACGCCTCGTACAATGTCGCTGAGGACGGCGTGCGCCGGGCCGTCACGGACTTCACAAAGGGACAGGGGTTCGATCTTGTTGCGGAGTGCGCAGGAGTGCTTGGAGCTTTAGAGACTTGCGTGGTACTTGTGCGAGTCGGCGGGTCGGTCTACGCCTACGGCTGGCACACGCAACCCGAGACGTTCCATCCCTACCACTGGCAGA
>JACQGJ010000039.1 GCA_016199605.1 Armatimonadota bacterium
GCGTTGGCTTAGCATGGGCTTTAATGCTCTGCTTATTATTCGGGATCAGCCCGATCGAGCCAGTATGTCTTGGGGATGTAAGCCCCGCCGAGTGGAACCAAAGTGACAGGGAGGCAATGCGGCAAGCAGTGATTCTTGTATGGAGGAAGAAATACCACGAAGCCATGGAGTGCTTGCTACCGGTGTACAAGAAGTCGCCATATCGTTCAGAGACGTTTTATGCACCAAAAGACCTGCCTCCCGACTTTCTGCCGGAGGGAGTTCCTTGTCAGCATACTCCCATCGAATTGCTCTCGATCGCCATGCAGCGTATGGGAGAATACTCGAAGGCATTTGCAATGGGAAGCGCGATGCATTTCCATAATGATGGCACATCGATGCGCTTCTCTGAGTCATCTTACCTGGGAATGCCACACATTAGGAGAGAGATCCTTATGCGACCCTCTCCCGCCGTGGCGGTAAATGACCTCTGGATAGACTTTGCTCCGGAGCCATTATTCAGGGATGGAAGTGTATTCGTACCGGTTGAGCCGCTTGCCGACGTTCTCCATTTGAAACTCATCTGGAAGAAACCGAGGAACGCGTTTGTCCTCCGCAGGGAGAAACCTCTCCAGGAGTGGGGTATTGAAGTTGGGAAGAAGGAGGTCACAGTTTCCAGCCACGAGAAGCTCCTCCTCAAAGATGCCCCGTTCCACTATCGCGACAGCCTCATGATTTCAATGTACGATGTTGTCACTTTGCTGGAGGGCTGTTTCCATTGGTATCCCGCCGCGCGCGTCTTGCACGCTACGTTTGCGGTCCCGAATTAACACACACGCAAAAGGGGGGCGGGTGAAGTGGGATGAGTGCTTTCCGGTTGGTGAGTAGTTCGGAAGCCTTCCGCAGGGCAATGGAAGCGTTGTGGCGAGGCACTCAAGTCTTGCATTGAGACGAGCAAGTCCTGTGTCAAGGAACACAAGTCTTGCGTCGAGGCACACAAGTCTTGTGTCGATGCGCACAAGTCCTGTGTCGAGGCGCACGAGTCTTGTGTCGAGGCACACAAGTCTTGTGTCGAGGCGCACAAGTCCTGTGCGAGCACACTCAAGCTCGGATTTGTCAAACAAGGTCATTGCGGGCGCCACAGCAATAGCCCTGCTGATGGCGCGGAAACCTGGAAGGGGACTCCAGGACAGGAGATCTGGCAGGAAAATGAAACAACTGGTGAAAGAACCAATAGGTACGGATGTAAAGATTGGGGATTGAAGTGTCTGGTTACGGGCAGGGCCTGCCGTGCAAAAAGTGCTGGCCGCACGGCCAGAGGAGAAACATGGCAACGATCCGGCTGACACCTCTCGGTATCTCGATCGGAGTGGGACTCGCTGTTTCACTTCTGCGGTCCGCGGGCGCCCCGTCGGGAGAACGGAACCTCTCCTCCTCGCCTGGAAAGCGGGTGGTAGCTGCAAGCGTCCGTTCCGGGAACGGAGCCTACGTGAGGGAGGATCGAGAAAGGATTCTCCTGGGCAATGACCTGATCGAGTTCGCCTTCGACAAATCGAGAAGCGGGGCGCTCGTTAGTGCGAACGACAAGAGATTCCCCGCCCTGAAGCTCTGCACCGATCATGGGGTCCTGCAGGGAGAGTGGGGCGTCGAGCTGGAGGGCGCCCCGTCGTTCCGGTCATCGTCCACAAGCTATCTCAAAGCGGAACACACCCCCTCCGGAGGAGAGTGCACACTCGAGATTCACAGCCAGGGCCCTCAGGCCACGCTTGTGCAGACATATTCGCTGAAAAGGAATGAAAGCTACCTCGTCTGCCGGGCTGAATACAAGAACCTGTCTCCGACCGACGTGCAGTTGAAGCAGTACCGATACTCCCTGCAAAATGTCGCCATCGGTGGAAGCGTGACCGACAACCGGTTCCTCTACCCGCCTCAGATTTTCCATCTGATGTACGGGAAAATTAAGGATGCCACGGCGGACTACCTGGGCCGGCGGTACATCTACGGATCGCTCCAGCAGACCACCAAGCTGATGCTTCCTTACGCGATGATCTACAACGACACCCTCAAGGAGTGCCTGACCATCGCGGGGATGAACAGTCGTACAGTAGTTCGAGTCGGTGCCCTCGGAGGAGAGTCCGGCTCCCTGACCTCTCTCTTCGATGTGTTCAAGCTTCTCCGGTCCGAACAGACGGAAGCCTTGGGGACCGTGTATCTGGCCTTCCTCAAAGGCGATTGGCGGGCCGGCACTGTCGCTGAGAAAAGACTCCTCATGCGAGAAGCGGGGTGTCGTCCCCCGCGGACCTTGCCGAGGTTCACAAGAGACTTGGTGATCATGGCCGATGGCATACCCGGCGTGGACATCAACACCTTCGATGACCTTGGCAGAGCCCTGAAGGACTACCGGGACGCCGGCGTGACGGCGCTGTGGATTGGAGGAAAGACCTGGTTCTGTCCTTACAGCCTCAAGCCGGAAGGCCCGGAAGGCTTTATCCCGATACCCCAAAAGGGATATGTGGTTCCGGATCCAACGGCCGGTGGCGAAGCCGGTTTGAGAAGGCTGATCGGGAAAGCTCATTCCTTGGGCATGAAGCTCTTTGTCTGGGGCCCGACCTCCATGGCGGGTATCGCACTGCAGTCTGACGAGTCGAAGACCCAACCGGATTGGTGGGTGTACGACAAAGAGGGCAAGTTCAGCAACTGGTACCCTTTCATGGCTCCGGCCAATCCCAACTCTCCGGGCTGGCGGTCCTTCTTTCTCAACAACGTCCGCAGGATCGTCAAGGACTATGGTGTGGACGGGTTCTGGCTGGACTCGAGCTGGCAGGACCACCAACTCAACTACCGAGCGAAGGACGGCTGGTACGGTGGGCCGAATGGTGCAAAGCTCAGTTTGATTGACGAGATCGTTGCAGAAGCCAAGAAGGTTAATCCGGAGTGCGTGGTGATGGCAGAAGGTGGCGGGATAGAGACCATGAGCCGAGTCGACGCAGCCTACATTCAAGCCTTCGGAATCTGGCCAACCATCAGACCGGACGAGGTACAACGATTCGTCCTTGCGCAGGAACTGAACCGGGTTCCCGGAATCCGTCCCTTTGGGCAGGTATGCGAGGGACTTGGGTTCTACGCGGAGATGTCAGAGGAGCCTCGCCAGTTGGCTGAGAACTGTGTGGATAGCTGGATTGCCAAGACCTTTCTGGTGAGCACCCTTGACCGCGTTCCTGTCTACTTCGGTCTGAACTGGGGCATTGCCAACTTGCTGAAAGAAGCGAGGATGAAATCCTCTGCGGGCGGAGCTGCCAGGACAGGAGAGCTGGGGGCTGCGCACATCGGGCAGGAATTCAGGGATTGGTTCGACTCCTTCAGAAAGATCAACAAGATCCGGGCGCAATGCCCGGAGGTGAGAGAGGGAGAGACCCTTTTCGACTGCGTGGAGGTGTCTTCTGCTTCGGTCGTTCACTACCTGAGGCACCTGGGGAACCGGGATTCGGTGATACTGCTGAACGCTGACGGGAAGCCCCAATCGGTCACGGCACGGATTGTGAGGCCGGAGATCATGCACATGGGCCGCGGGAAGCGGTACAGGATCACGAATCTCATGACGGGCGATCTCCTCCGCAAGGCAGACGGCACCGACACATGGAGCATGACGGACATCACGCTGAAGGGGTTCAGTATCTCCCTGAGAGGCTATGAAGGAGCCGTCCTGAAGATCCGACCGGCCGAACCCAAAGCGCGCGGGTGAGAGGCATCGCGGCTGGGCACACCAGCCTCGATAGACCGAGCGGCATTAGCCGACCGTACCGCCTGAATGGGTGATGATCCGGAATCAACACCCATTCGACTCTTCAGTCGAAACTGAGTCGGACGCGTTTTGGAGGGGATCGTCACGGTCGCTGTGAACGGGTACCACTTCCCCCACTTGCCTTCCGCCGATCCCAGCCGAATCTCGACTGGTTGACCGCGTACCTCGGTGAAAGCAAGAGTGGCTTTGCCCTTTCCATACCGGAAGTCGGCGACTTTTGCGCTGCTCAATCCCGCTCGAATCTTGATGAAGTAAACGGGACAGCCTCCTCCCGGGTCGAGGGTAGAGCTCTGTTGGTCCGTAAAAGAACCGATGATGCAACCATCGGAGGTCAGCTCACGGCAGCCACCGATGGAGTAGGGCTTGAACACCTTCTCGCTCACCGCGTAGTCGTACCAGGTCTCGCCGTTATCATCGCTGGCCACGCAGGCGATACGGCCCTGCCAGTTGAAGGTCGCATACAGGGGCGAGTCGGGGAGTGACGCTCGGGCAGCAAAGAAGCCGTCCAGGCCGATCATGGAAAGCTTCTCCCCCTTGAACTCCGGAGAGAGATCAATCTCCCGGACGGCCTTCACAAGGTCATAGCGCATGTAGTGGTAGCGGGAAGGTTGGGTCTGCGCCTGATAGAAGAAGTGGAGCTTCCGGTCTTTCGCCAGGAAGTTCGATAGCCACGTGTGAACCTCGAACTCATCGTCGAGGGTGATACGGTCCGTCGGGCCGTTCTGGTCGGCGACAACCGGCAAGGCCAGCGGCGTGCCGTCCAGCTTCTGCCAGGTCTCTCCCCCGTCTTTCGACTGCATGCAGTGGATATCCCAGTACATGTATACTCCGTGCTTTTGCGTCGTCCACGCCGCGTAGAGTGTGCCGTCGGTCGCGAGCGAAAGCAGCGGATATTGGAGCGCGGCGCTCAAGCCGGTCTGGAGAATGTTGTAGGACTTTCGCACCGTCCCGTCGAGTCCGAGGATATGGAAGGTGTTGTTGTGGGCGAAGTAGTAAAGCTGCTTACGTCCACCGTCATACATCGCGCAATACTTCCCCGCAGAGCCGTTCGGGATGGTGGAGATGTGCGGCTGGGCGTAGTTCTCAGAGGCGAGGAACCGGTAGAGATAAGCGTTCCCATCCACGAAGTCCGGTCGCGCAAGGTAAAGGTTGTCCGCCTCATCCGTCTCCATTGCCGGCGCGCTGGTGGCGTTGGTGGCCTCATAGACTGTCGTGAACGTCTTCCCTCCGTCTTTGCTCCACGACAGTCGCCACTGCTGCGCGGTATACGGCTCGTTGCGTGTGCGGATGTGGGTCATGAAGATGCCGTTGCGATTGCTGACGACCTTCTGGTTGTGGCTCTGGAAAGTGCCGTAACCGGTGGCGTGGTCGTCGACGCAAACGGTTTCGATACGAGTAAGACCAGGAAGAGAATCCATTTTCTCACCGTCCGCCCATTGACATGAGAGGGAAATAACTGCCATGACCCATGTTGCTGCCACAGCGCGGGGAGACGCGCCCAATGGTCTTGAATCGGGATTGACCTTTCTGTGAATCTGGCTCTGCGCGCCTTTCGGTCGTCGAATATCCATCGTGGTAGCTCTACCTCCAGACCGGCCACGCGATCACACAAGCAACATCCGCATCGGCTGCAAAGTGCGTTTGAAGGGGTTCAGAACCAGACCGAGAATCTCCAGAGTCACTACTCCCAGCAGCGGTTCATCCCCCGGTTCGCCCAAGATGACAGGAGTATGTCCGTCCCCTTGTGGCAGCGCGATGTGACATTCCGATATCTCGCGCTCAACAGTGGTGCCGTCAGCAAGAGTGAAGGTCAGGGACCGCTTGGGAGAAAGCTCCAGGGCCATCCATTTCTCGTGGGAAAGCAGTGTGTACGTTGCACCGCTGTCTACAAGAAACCGTTCCGTGACCTCTTTGCCTGTTGGACCACTCAAAGTGCCCTCGATGTAAGTCGTTCCCATGCTCTGACACCTCCTGCGAGAAGGATGGTAGCACGTAACTCCCCGACAATGCAAGGTGAAGCGCGGCTCGTGAAGCGCGGCTCGCCTCCGACAACATCGTCAAACTACTCCAATTCCGGCCCAAGGATTCCGTAAGACCATTCGTCGTCGCTGGGTTCGGTCTCTTGCCGTTTGGGGACTTGTCCCGGAGTCAATTGTTTTGCCAAATCAACACACGCCTCCGCAATCCGCGTGCCGGCGCTGACCTCCAAACTCGAGTAACTCGTCATGAGGGTCTCGTAGCCGCCACCCCCGTCGGGATTGAGAGCTTCCTCGGTGCAGACATAGCCAACGACGCCGTTTGCCAACTCCACCACGTAGGTGAACGGAAACGGCGAGCCTGCCTTGATATCAAGCCCCAGTTGGCAGAAATACTCAGCAGGATTGCTGAGGTAGACGGCGGCTCCGATCTGCAGGGCCTGCACCTCAACCTCGACTTCGGGCTTCGCCTTAGCGAAATGGTCCAGAATCAGAATCTCTTTGGCGAAGGTCCACTCGGTGTCCCTGTTGCCGGTCTTTAGTCCCTCTTCAACAACCTGACGGCATTTCTCGACGCGAGTCTGGGACGGGATACGGCGCTTGAAGGTTAGGACCTGGTTCTTCGCCGTCACCGGCGCAAGCTCGCCTTTGTCCGCGGTCAGCAGCACCTTCACGGCCTCGGCGCCAACGCGCGTTCCGACAAATCGGGAAGAGACCTCACCGAACTCCGGGACTTTCAGCGAGCGGTTGTTCACCTGCGTCACATCACCGCACGCCCCGTTCAGAAAGACGACGGTTGCCTGCTCACCCAAGACGCCCTGAATAGTCTGCACCAGGTAGCACACCCAATCGGCTGACACACCGCCGCCGAAGGTCGTGCAATGGCAGGAGTAGTTGACGATGCAGCCGAGCAACGTCCCATCTGCCCGCCATGCGCCAAGGACGCCGACCTCCGGGTCTATCGGCCCGGCAGGTTCGACGATGTGGGGGTTGCCTTTGCCAGGATGAGTCACCGCTCGACCATTCTTCATCTTAAAGCGACGGTTGAAGGCGACCTGGTCTTCGTGCCCCGACCCGACCGACAGGGTGACCTCTTCCTTCTTCCGGTCCGCCTCGCAGATCGCAGTGACGGTTTGCTTCACCACCCACTCGCGGTAGAGTGGATCGGCGATGGTCGAGTGATACAGCAGTAAGTCCTGCACGGGTTGCGGCATCTGGCGAATCTCGTCCGGCAGCGGCCCGAACAGCGGCCCACCGCTGTGGGTGTGGGAAGCGGCGATGAGGATGTGGTCTTCCGGGATGCCGCATCGCTCCCTAACCGTGCTCCGAATCTCCTCCACCGATTCCCGCCCAATGATAAGCGTGTCCAGCCCCACCATTGCCACGCGATTGCTGCCATCGTCCACCACCGCCGCCCGCACCTTCAGGGGGTCGTGGATTTGCTGGATGTAAACCTTGCCGTAACCTCCGGGGCCTTCCATGCCCAGCGCGGGGGTGATGTCTGTGGTGCAGAAACCTGCTTTCATTGGTTGCCTCCGATTCTTTCAATCGCAACCGGTCTTCCTTCCCTCGCCGACTGCGCTGCGGCGAGGCACGTGGCGACGGTGCGGGCGCCTTCGATCTCGTTTGTGGGAACAGGTTTGTCGTTCAGGATGCAGTCCACAAATTCTGCGATCTCTGCGGCCACGTTGTGGTTGGCAATCTCTACCGGGAAGGTTGCGAATGATGGAACGTTATTGAAGTTCCTCGTGCTGCACAGTTGAATCTCGGAGCTGGTGTTGTCGCAGATGATAGTTCCCTCCGTGCCGTAGAAAACGCTGCGCATCGTGTAGGGCCGGGTGCAGCCAATCGAGACCATTACCTTGCCGAGGACGTTGCCCTCGAACTTGAAGAGGGCGACGGTGCAATCGTTGACGGGCCAGTCGGTGAGGCA
>JACQGJ010000398.1 GCA_016199605.1 Armatimonadota bacterium
AGGTGGGTTTTCATCGGTGACGGGTATAACTCCGTGCCCAAACTGCGCGCGCGAATATACGCAACGAAAATAGCGAAACCTTGCGACGGCAGTTGGCGAACGAAGTTAGCGTTCTGACCGCATCCCGGAATGCCGCGGGTTTGCCGAACCAGGTGACGTGGCTGTGGCTGCCTTCGACGGGGAGAAGTCTACGGCAATTGTCGGCATTGACTGGCTGCTGGTACTGTAAGAGACAAAACTTCATGATATGAAACAGGAGAGTACAACCATGCGCAAGACTTTCATTTTGTGGGTTTGTGTGGCAGTGAGTCTGGTAATCGCCTTCTTTTCCTTTGAGTGGCGCTCCTTCGCCGATCCTGCTTACTACCTCAAGCGCGATACCTGGCAGGACACGATGGTCGCTTCGCGGGAAGCGTTGCGGGTTAAGCAGCGGGAAGACGAGGCGAAGAATCCCGGAGCCCGGCCTTTCATCAGCGAGGTCGTGCGGGGGAGCGATGCACCTCAGAGCATCAAAGTGTCGGTGAAAGGCTGGACGGACCTCTATCTGATCGTCACCGATGACGGCGACTATCACAACGACGTGGCCAACTGGGCTGAGGCGAAACTGATCGGCAAGGAGGGGAAAGAGACCTACCTCGACTCGGTGGAGCCGGTCTCGGCGAAGCAGGACTGGGGAACCTTCCGACGGGACAACAAGAGCGCGGTCGGCGGGCCGATGGCGATCGCTCAGCGCACTTTCCCGCACGGCCTCGGCACTCATGCCAACAGCGAAATTCACTACGCCCTCAAGGACGACTACGATACCTTCGAGGCCTCGGTTGGCGTGGACGCTTCCCGCGGGCCGCTGGGCAGCATCCGTTTCGTCGTCACCAACGCTCCCATGGAGATCAAGGGCGTCACCTTCAGCACAGGGCTTTGGGACCTCGTCGCCCGGGACTTCAACGATCCCGAAGCGCGGCGACAGATCCTCTGGGAGCAGGAAGACCGCATCTGGGAAAAAGAGTGGTCGAACGCTTCTGAGTTGGGGCAGCGCTATGCCCAGGTCACACGAGGCGCTCTCAATCCGCGGGCCCTCGAGCTTGCGAAGGGAGTTGGAGATTCCGCCTCTCTCGCCGGATTGCGGGAGGTCTATCATCTTTCCAGGGAGATCGACCAGGCGGTCGCACAGGTCAAGGCTTTCAATTTCAAGGCGCTTCGCCTCGCCGTCAGAGACCTGACGAAAACCTTCGGCTCAAAATACCCGAAGGGGAGCGAGTACCTCAGACGCCTCGATGAACTTGAGAAGTCCAGTGCCGAGTTGATTGCCAACGCGAACAAGGGGTCCGACGGCGACTTGCTCGTGAAGACGGTGCGACGACTCGACACGCTTTCGCGGGAGGCGTTGTTGTCCAACCCCCTCCTTGACTTCGACAGGCTGGTGCTCGTGAAGCGGAAGGACGACAACCTTGGCCTGCCGCAGAACTGGCAGAGCAACTCCTCGCTTCCGAGATCCGGCTTCGACAACGAGATCGACGTGCTTTCCCCGGTTTCGCAGACGGGCAGATTAACAACGCTCTACAGACCCGACGGAGGCAAGTACGTTGGCGATCTCGACCTGCACTGGGAGGCCGACCGGATGCTCTTCTCGTCCCTTGGCGCTAATAACCGCTGGCAGATCTTCGAGATCGGCGCTGAGGGTCAGGCTCTACGGCAGGTGACGCCGGGGGAACAGCCCGACGTGGACAACTATGATGCCTGCTATCTGCCGGACGGCAGAATCCTCTTCACTTCCACCGCCTGTTTCGTGGGGGTGCCCTGCGTCTACGGCAGCGACCATGTCACCAATCTCTATCGTCTGGAACCTGACGGCAAACAAATCCGGCAACTCACCGTAGAGCAGGACCATGACTGGTGCCCGACGGTTCTCAATAACGGACGCGTTCTATACCTCCGGTGGGAGTACGCCGACACGCCGCATTCACAAACGCGACGGCTCTTCAACATGAACCCGGATGGCACCGAGCAACTCGCGTGCTATGGAAGCAGTTCCTATTGGCCCAACGGGGTGTTCTATGCTCGACCCCTTCCCAACGATCCCACGAAAGTGGTGGGTATCGTCTCAGGTCACCACGGCGTGCCGCGCATGGGTGAGCTGGTAATCTTCGATCCCGCCAAAGGCCAACGCGAGGCGTCCGGTGTCGTGCAGCGTATTCCGGGCTACGGCAAAAAAGTAGAGGCGAAGATCGCCGACGCCGTGGTTGACGGGAGCTGGCCCAAATTCCTGCACCCGTATCCCCTCAGCGATAAATACTTCCTCGTCTCGGGCAAGCCGACACCGGATTCGTTGTGGGGCATCTATCTGGTTGACGTGTTCGATAACATGCAACTGATTGCCGAGATGCCAGGCCACGCCCTCCTGGAACCGACCCCCTTGCGCAAAACCCAGCGCCCTCCGGTCATCCCCGACAGGGTCGACCCCAGACGGAAGGATGCGGAGATGTATGTCGCCGACATCTACCAGGGCGACGGGTTGAAAGGCATCCCTCGCGGGACGGTCAAGCAACTCCGGCTGTTCACCTATCATTTCGCGTATCAGGGAATGGGAGGCTTACTGGGAGTGATCGGGTTGGATGGGCCGTGGGACATCAAACGAGTTCTCGGCACCGTGCCGGTGGAGGAAGATGGATCGGCGCGGTTCACTGTTCCGGCAAACACCCCCCTGTCGCTTCAGCCTCTGGATGCCGAGGGCAAAGCGCTGCAGATCATGCGAAGCTGGGCGACGGCAATGCCTGGCGAGAAGGTCTCGTGTACGGGCTGTCATCAACGCAACAACGCCAGTCCCATCAACTACAAACCCAAGGCGCTCAACCGACCCGCGTCGCAGATCAAGCCCTGGTATGGTCCAACGCGAGGGTTCAGCTACGCGCGGGAAGTGCAGCCGGTCCTCGACAAGCATTGCGTGAGTTGTCACAACGGCCAGCCGCGCCAGGGGGGCGCCGCCCTCGTGGATCTACGTGGCGACTCGAAGATCACGGACTTCGGCATGGTGACACCCGGCAACGGCGGCGGCAACGGCGGGAAGTTCTCGGTGGGCTATGCGAACCTGCACCGTTACGTGCGTCGCCCAGGCATCGAAAGTGACTGCCCCGTGATGATGCCGATGGAGTTCCACGCCGACACTACGGAGCTTGTGCAGTTGTTGTCCAAAGGTCATCACGGTGTGAAGCTTGACCCGGAGTCCTGGGATCGGATCATCACCTGGATCGACCTGAATGCCCCTTACCACGGCACGTGGCATGAGGACATCGGCGATCCGGGCGGTCAACGCGACCGCCGCCGACAATTACGCAAGCTTTACGCGGGCATGGACGACGGAGATCCTGAAACGGTGCCTGAGAGTGACGAGAGGCGAGTGGCGAGTGGCGAGGCGAAGACCGTGCCGGGCGTGCGCGAGATCTCAAACCGCAAGTCGGAAATCGAGAATCCGCGGGGTTGGCCCTTCGACGCGTCTCAGGCTGTGAAGCTCCAACTGTCCGCGGCACAATCACACCAGCAGACGGTTGATCTCGGTAATGGAATGAAGATGGACCTGGTGCTCGTGCCAGCCGGTGAATTCGTGATGGGGGATGCAAACGGCTGCGAGGACGAGCAACCCCTGGCGCGAGTGCGCATCGACAAGCCCTTCTGGATGGGGAGATGCGAGGTCACCAATGAGCAGTTCGCTCGCTTCGATCCAACGCACGACAGTGGGGTGGAAGACAAGCTGGCGTACCAGTTTGGTGTTCACGGCTACCCGGAAAACGAACCCCGACAGCCGGTCGTGCGTGTCTCGTGGGAACGGGCGATGGAGTTTTGCCGGTGGCTGTCGAAGAAAACGGGCCTGAAGGCCACGCTGCCGACGGAGGCGCAGTGGGAGTATGCGTGTCGCGCGGGGACGGCTACCCCCTTCTCCTATGGCGACTTGGACACCGATTTCTCGAAGCTCGCCAACTTCGCCGATGCCAAGCTAAAAGACTTCACCACCAACCCGTACACCGTGTTCGAGCCGCTCCCGAACGCGACCCCTTATGATGACTACATCCCCAAGGAGACCCGCTTCAACGACGGCGGTCTCGTGACGGCCAGCGTGGGCGGCTACCTGCCGAACGCGTGGGGATTGTTCGACATGCACGGCAACGCGGCTGAGTGGACTCGCACCACTTACAAGCCCTATCCCTACGATCCGGCTGACGGTCGGGACAAGGGTGACGCAGCGGGTCGGAAGGTGGTTCGCGGCGGCTCGTGGCGCGACCGACCGCAGTACTGCCGGTCTGCGTATCGTCTGAGCTTCCCTTCTTTCCAGGGCGTCCACAAAGTTGGGTTCCGAATTCTCTGTGAGGCCGCGCCAGGGAAGTTGGTCGTGAGGAGGCAGTCCCCGGAAAGCGGTGCGAACTGAAGAGGTAAAAGCGTAACTGTTCACCTGAACCTTGTTGGGAGGGAGTTGCGTAAAAGGAGCAAATCGTGGACCTCAGATTCTGGACCAAAGCAATTGTGTGGTTGATACTCCTCCTGCTCTTCCCAACGAGGGGCGCGCTGGCAGGACAGTCGCCAACCGTCGCTCCGACTCCCTTCAAGACCCCGCCGCTCATAGACGGAAAGCTGTATGACCCGATCTGGCGTCAAGGCGCTGTGGTCGTTTTGACGAAGTTGGGGGGAGCGCAGCTTGCCTCACAGCAAACCTTCGTAAAGGTGGGGTACGACGCGAGCGCTCTCTACGTGAGCTTTTCCTGCCTGGAGGATCAACCCCAGAAGATCGCCGCCAGCGTCAAGCAACGCGACCGCGACGTGTTCCAGGATGATTGCGTGGAACTGTTCCTCGCGCCCCACTCCGACTCGACCCGCTACTACCACTTCCTGGTGAATGCCGCTGGCACCCAGCGCGACGAAGTGGGGATGGATTCCGAATGGAACGCGAACTGGCAGTCGGGAGTGACCCGCGATGAAAAGGGATGGTCCGTCGAGATGGCCCTTCCCTACGACCAGCTTTCCCTCCTGCCGGACCTGCCTGCCGAGTGGGGAGTCAACTTCTGCCGGGAGGAGCAACCCCATGGCGAGCTTTCGTCATGGAGTCCTTGCCGGGAAGGATTCCATGAGCCCGCGCGCTTCGGCAAGCTGGTGGGAATGACCGCAGACATGAAGCCCGCTATTCGGTCGACGCTCTTTCGGCGGAACGACGCTCTGACTCGTCGTCTGGACTCCGTCCGCGGACAACCGTCGGAGGTGAAAGCCCGAAAGCGACTTCCCTATCTCACTCAACTCCTGCAAAGCGGCGACCTGCTGGCGCTTTACCAGACGCTCTTGCAGGCAGAAACCGAGGCTCAGGCTGC
>JACQGJ010000399.1 GCA_016199605.1 Armatimonadota bacterium
CCGCTTCGTCGGGATCCATCTCTGCGATGATTTCCGCGGCCCGTTCATCTTCAAGGCTTTCGATGATGGCCGTCTGAACATCCTCTTCAATCTCGGCGAGGGCCTCCGCGGCAACCTCCGCGTCGAGCTGCTCGAACACGTCGGTCATCTCGCCCGGCTCCAACTGCTGAACGATGCTTGCGACGTCGGCGGGATGCAAAGCTTCCAGCGTTTCCTTGGGTACCTTGAGCTGGATGACGCCGCCCACCTCGGTCTCCAACACCTCGACCTGATTCCAGGTGATGTACTGATGCTTGATCTTGATCCCGAACATTCGGGCGATCATCATTGTCAACTCTTCGACGCCCAACCGTCGCAGAATCCCGAGGGTGGTGACGTCCACCGCGGCAAGCTGCAAGTTTTGCCCCTGGTCCAGGAGCGACACGTCATTCACGCGGACGACTCGGTACTGCTCCCGGTCGAGAATCTGCTTGTCGAGCACGTCCCGACGCAAGTGCAGCATGGATTCAGGAAACTCGCACAGGGGGAGCTCCTCGAGGGAGGAGCGCAGCCAGTAAGCCGTGGTCATGGTCCCGATCTGGTCCCAGGCAACGTATCGCTTGCCGGACCTTCTTCGGGTAACCTGGATGCCAACACTGACGGGGAATTCGCTGCCACCATCTACAACGAGGTCGGTGAGGCGACCGATCACTTTCCCCGACTTGTCGATGACCGGTTTTCCGAGAAGTTTGCTCAAGAAGGTCGTTTCCATAGATTCAATCACACCTCCCGCACCGCACGGGAAGGCTTCCGTACGGAGGATTGACGCTTTCCGATTCGGGGTCTGACCAACGGGAAGAGGCGAAGTCGCAGGTTGCGGGGCGAAAGTGGCAGGCTGTAAAGCCCGGATGCCCGGCCGCCTGGGCGACTACATGGCTTTGCGGTACTCAGGCCCAGACCGATTATTGCAGATTTGGAGCAGACTCGCAACCTTTCTTATCGCAGACGGCAGCAAGCCGCGCTGCCGGGAGACTCAAGAAACGGTTTGACAGCGTCTGTCTCCCTTCCTATACTCGAAGCAATCCTGTTTTGGAGACTTTGTGAATGACACCCAACTCCTCCCGCGACGCGCTGATCCAGGCTCTCCGCAGACGCACCGATTGCGAGGCTCGCTTCGACCCCTATTCCCGGGTTCTTTATAGCACGGATGCGAGCATCTATGAGATTGAGCCGATTGGCGTCGTCTTCCCGAAGAGAGCCGCGGACGTTGTCGCCGTGGTCGAATTGGCCTCCGAACAGTCGGTTCCCCTTCTGCCGCGCGGCGCCGGAACGAGTCTGGCGGGTCAGGCGGTGGGCAGGGCGCTCGTTCTCGATTGCTCGAAATACATGAACCGTGTCCTCGAGATCAATGCAGCCGAAGGATGGGTGTGGGTGCAGCCGGGGGTTGTGCTGGATGATCTCAACGGCCTTTTGCATCCGATGGGACTGATGTTCGGTCCCGACGTGGCGACCTCCAGCCGCGCGACCTTGGGGGGAATGATCGGCAATAACTCCGCCGGGGCGCGCTCCCTCCGGTACGGCAAGACCGTTGACCACGTGATCGAGTTGGAAGTCGTGCTCGCGAACGCAGAGATGGTGACGCTCCAGGAAGAGGGGCGGGGCGAGGCACAGACAAACGGTCTGGGAAGTCCAGCGTCTCCCCGGCGCCAATCTACCCACTTGCAGGGCCTCTCCGAAAAGATTCGATTGCTCGCCAGTGATCTGTCCGACGAGATCGAGACCCGCTATCCGAAAATCCTCCGGCGGGTGAGCGGCTACAACCTCGACGAATTCCTGCCCGGGAAACCCTTCAACCTGTCCAAGATGGTCGTCGGGTCCGAGGGCACTCTTGCCGTGGTCACTGGTGCGAAACTGAACCTCGTACCTCGCCCCAGTCAAACGGCCCTCTGTGTGGTTCACTATGCCTCCCTCGATCAGGCTCTGGAGTCGGTAGACGCCATCCTGCGGTGCCCTCCGGCCCGCTCCGGCAAGCTTGCCGCGGTCGAGTTGCTCGATGAGATGATCCTCCACCTCACTCGCGGGACTCTCGACTACGCGCGGGCTATGACCTTCGTTCGGGGAGATCCGAAGGCTTTGCTGATCGTCGAGTTCTACGGAGAGTCAGATTCGGAGCTTTCTGATAGCATGGACGAGCTACAGCGACACCTGAGGTCGGAGGGCCACGGGACGGAGTTCGTGAAGCTCCTCGATCCGGCGGAACAGGCGAAGGTCTGGAAGGTCCGCAAAGCCGGCGTTGGCTTGCTGCTCGGTGTAAAGGATGATCGTAAGCCCATCGCGTTCGTCGAAGACACTGCGGTACCCGTGGAGCGATTGCCGGAATATATCCGGCGGTTCAACGAAGTACTCGCCCGCCACGAAACCACCGCAGGAATCTACGCTCACGCCAGTGTCGGATGCCTGCACATTCGTCCACTGATCAACCTTAAGGAACGGGCGGAAATCGAGAAAATGCACTCCATCGCCGAAGCGATCAGCGATCTTGTTCTGGAGTTCGGAGGAGCGATGACCGGAGAGCATGGCGACGGTCTTGCTCGCGGAGGGTTCAACGAAAAGCTGTTTGGCAGTCGGATCTACCAGGGGTTCAAGGAAATCAAGGCTGCCTTCGATCCTGGCAACCTCATGAACCCGGGGAAGATCGTCGACTGCCCCCCGATGACCGAGAACCTGCGTTACCAGGGCGAGTCCTACCAGACGATCGCCCTTGACTCCCTCCTCGACTTCTCCAAGGAGGGCGGCTTTGCCAGAGCCGTCGAGATGTGCAACGGCAATGGCGCCTGCCGGAAGAAAGGCGACGGAACCATGTGCCCTTCGTACATGGTGACCCTCGAAGAGACGCACTCCACGCGCGGACGAGCCAATGCCCTCCGCGCCGCAATCTCCGGCGTCCTGCCCGCGGAGGATCTCGTGAGCCGCGAGATGTTCGACGTCATGGACTTGTGCCTCGAGTGCAAAGGGTGCAAGGCCGAATGTCCCTCCAATGTTGACATGGCAAAGCTGAAGTACGAGTTCCTCGCTCGCTACCATGCCGCTCACGGCTACCCCTTGCGTTCCGTCTTGTTTGCCAATATCGAGGGAATCAATCGTCTCGGGTGTGCGGCGGCCCCTGTGAGCAATTGGCTGGTGAACCTCCGCGCGGTGAAGTGGATCAACCAATGTCTGTTCGGGATCGACGACCGTCGCACAATGCCTCCCTTCGCGCGACCGACATTTGCAGAATGGTTCCAGCACAGAAGGGCGAAGAGCGACGTGCGAAACGGGAAGGCCCCTGGCGAGCTGCAAACCACGAAACGAGTTGTGCTGTTCAACGACTGTTTCCTGAGTTACAACTATCCGAGCATCGGAATCGCCGCGGTCAAGCTCCTGGAAGCCGCCGGGTATGAGGTGATCCTTCCAGAGAAGAAATGTTGCGGGAGACCGATGATCTCGAAGGGGTTTCTTTCTCAGGCTCGCGCCAACGCCCAGTACAACATCGACCACCTCAATCGTTACCTCGATGAAGGTTGTGTGATCGTCGGTTGTGAACCAAGCTGCCTGCTCACGTTTCGGGATGAGTACCCGGACCTCGTCCCCGGCGCGGCAGCGCGCCGCCTGGCGGAAAGCAGTTTCCTGATTGAGGAGTTTCTCGACCGAGTGCTCGCGGAAAGCCCGACTGCATTTCCTTGCAGTGGCGGCGAAGGCCGTCGAGTTCTCCTTCATGGCCATTGTCACCAGAAAGCGCTCGTCGGCACCGCGCCTTTGATCCGCGTGCTGAAGGCAGCAGGTTTCTCCGTCGAAGAAGTCAACTCCGGCTGCTGCGGCATGGCTGGCTCCTTTGGCTTTGAGCGAGAGCACTACGACTTCTCCATCGGCATCGGGTCGATGCGGTTGTTTGAGGCGATCCGCGCCGCGCAGGACGGCGCCCTCGTGGTCGCCCCCGGCATGTCGTGCCGGCAACAGATCGCGGACGGAACTGCGGTCACTGCGAAGCATCCCGTGGAAGTCCTGGCGGAGGCGGTGGATCCTGCTTTGCTTAACGCAGGAGATACGCTACAATAGCAGCCAAGCAGACCGACGCCTTGAGGTGTGAAATCGCGATGACGGAGCCTCAGTCCATAGCCTGGCTCTTCCCAGAATATGAGTTTGGCGGAATGGACCCCGAAACCCATGCCGGCGTGATCATTGAACGGCTTCTGGAGCATGGCAACTGGGACGAATTGCGCTGGTTGTTCGAGACCTACAGTGAAGCGCGAGTCGCTGATTGGGTGCGCGGACATGGGTTCCGACTGTTGTCGAAACGGTCTTTTGCTCTCTGGCGACTGGCGCTGGATGTTAAGGATTATGTGGCGCCCGACTGGGCGCGACGATGGAAAGCCAAGGAGTCGTGGTGATGTTCCATACCGAGGCGATTACGCCCGACTGCGCACACGCTCTAAAGATACTTGGGGAACAACCCTTCATTTCCGACTTCTATCTCGCTGGGGGCACCGCCCTGGCTCTTCAGATTGGGCACCGCCTTTCGTCAGATCTCGATTGGTTTTCGTACAGCAAGACCCTGACAGAATCCGAAAGGTTGGAGATACGAATTGCCCTCGAGAAGGGCGGAGAGTTCAAGATCACCTCCGAGAAAGAGGGCATGCTTTTCACCCAACTCAGCGGGACAGAGGTGAGCTTTGTTTACCAGCATCATCCCCTGACTCAACTCACAGTTCCGATGGACGAGGTACGACTGGCTTCACCGGTGGACATTGGGCTGATGAAGCTGTCCGCCATCAACTCGCGAGGAACTCGCCGCGATTTCGTGGATATCTACTGCCTGCGGAAGATCGTGACTCTCGACCAGCTTTTGGAGCTTGCGCCCTCAAGATACTACGACCGACCTGAGTTCCTCACGATTTCAGCCCGCGCCCTCGCGTACTTCGAGGACGCCGAACAACAGAGAATGCCCGAGACCGTCTGGCCGGTAAAGTGGCAAGGCGTCCGGGAGTATTGTGAGTCTGCGGCAACTCGCCTGGCTCGCAAGCTGAGTGGCCTGAACTGAAAGGAGGCAAGCAGTGCAAAGAACCACCTTACTGCTCCTGATTCCGCTGTCAATGTCAGTGATCTTCTCCTTCGCCGAGGCGGCGCCCGTTGAGAAATCCAAAGTGGAGATCCGGCTTTCCTCTTCCGGCAAGCGGATGATTTTCATCGACAGCAAGCCTTTTCCGGTGTTTGGCGCGTTTGGTGTCAACACGGTTGAATCCCTCGAGTCCGTCAAGGCTGCCGGGATAAACGCCCTCGGCATCGACGTTCCGTGGGACAAGGACCTCAAGGACGTGTACTACACAGGCCTCCACGACCTCGCAACAGCGGCGGCGGAGAAGCAGTTGAAGGTCGTGCTGGCCGTTGCCATGGTGCCTCCTCCGCAGAAGGATGAGCCGACGATGGCAGTGAGTCCCTTGAGCCGTCCCTACGTCGAGTTACTGAGAAGCTGGCTCAAATACGTCGTTGACAAGTTCAAGGACCTTCCCAACCTCCTCGGCTACGCGACGCAACGCGATCCGGCCGCGTGCATCCAGTACCGGGACATCGATTTCCAGCAGTACCTCCGTCGCTGGTATTCCCTTCCCCAGAACCTCAGTCAGATGTGGGCCATCCAGGTCCCGGAGTTCGGGAACGCCAAAATGGAATTGATCAAGACCATCGACCAGTCTCGCCCCGCCGGTTTCGCCCGCGCCTCGGTGGACTTGGCTGTCTATAGGAGCGCGGCCCTGAGCGAGTTGATGGCTCTCTGGGCCAAGGAGCTTCTTGACCTCGACAAAGATCGCTTGATCTTCACCGGAGCATTGTACGACTACAAATCCCTCATCGTCGTGCCGAACGAATATGATGTCGTGGTCCCTGCCGCGTTTCCCACTCTCGTTGAGCCTGACGTGATTGCGCATAATCCCCATGCCATCGACATTGCTCGCCAGACCAATCGCTTCGCAGCCATGCCGGCCTTCGTGACCTCAGGAGGACGAGGCGTCCTTAATGCCGATGTGAAACGACAGCTCCTCAACTGGATCAACGAAGGCTTTCTCCACGGCGCAAGTGGTTTCTGGCTCTCCAACTGGGAAGAGGTACATGCGACCGAAACCAAACCTGGAAAGGAGAAAGACGCCGCAGTCTCCGAGGAGCTGGAGAAGGCTTTGGCCAAGCGGCTGGAAGGGCTGGAGCAAACGAGAGTCACCGAGGCCCTGCCAAAAGCCACGGTCGCTTTCCTCTACGAGCCTTTCGGTGAAGGACTCGTCGAGAACGGAAACTCGCTCTACGGTTTTGCGGACGGGCTTTCCCTGGGAGAACCGAATCAACCCTTCATCGACTTCCGCCGGGGAACGCGATACGGGCTTGTCGATTACCTGAGTCACGACGACCTCCTCGCTGCCGATTTGTCCCAATACTCCACGATCTTCGCACCGTTGTGTTTGTGGATCACCCCTGAGGTCGAAATCCGGCTGTCAGAGTACGTTCGGGCGGGCGGGGTCTTGGTCGCCGACCTGGGGATCGGGATGGCGCAATCGGGCGCCGGCTTCCTGGAGGTCCCTCCGGCCTTTCATGACCTCTTCGGCCTGTGGGGGATGTACCGCCTGGTCGAGCAGAACCGGAACATGAGCATCCTCAACCCACATGAGTTGTTCCCCTCTCTTCCAGTGGGAGCGCTCACGAACGGGCTTGGCGAAGCAGGGACCGCGTTCACACGCCCCATCGGAGTTGTTCGGATTTACGGAGACACCGTGACGGTAGGAGGCGTGATCCGTGGAACCGGCAGTTGGCGAAACTCCGCGGCGACCCTGAACGTCCACCCGTTCGGAGCAGGCTTCGGGGTATTCGCCCCGTTCCGCCTGTGGTCGCACTGGCGACCCCAGAACAACCTCTACGCGGAATTCCATTCCGACCTTGTGAGAAGAGGCGCTATCGTGTCTCTTAACAACGATCCGGCTCTTTTCCCCACCACCGTGTCGATCAGCGCCATGGACGAAGGCGTGGCGGCGTGCAACATTTCCGACCAGGTGCAGTACGCAAAAATCGACAGAATCGGGATCAGCGACTTGTTGTATTCCAACGCCTTGACCGCCGTGTACCCCCCGCAGAACGCTGGAAGCGTTTCGCCGGCCGCCGTCTCTTCGCGGTCTCCCATTGTCCTGTTGCTTCCACAGAGAATCCCCCAGCTCACGACCCTTCATCTCGATCTCCAGCCCGGAGAGTTGAGATACTGCAAGTACCTTCCCATACAGCTTGAGCCGAAGGAAAGGTTTGCCGTGGCGCGGGTGACGCGGTATGACAAGGAGGAGATTGAGATCAAAGTCTTCGGGACGAGCACCAGCATTGGTCTGGATCGATCGGGGAACCTGACGCTGGCCAATCCCGCGGCGGTCACCGCCCGACTCACGATCTATCCCGGAGATTACGACCTCCCTGCCCGATCGGGCCATGATGTCCTGACAACGACTCCGAGCAACAAGAACCCGGACAAGCAGGTCTTTACCGCCGACGACCGGGGACGCCTCCTCATCGAGCGCAAGTTCCAGTCCCAGACCATCACCATCTCCCCGCGCAAGGAATAGCAGAGGGTGAGATGCTGGTTGCCGAGCAATCCGCCTTCGGCGAAGCTTCCCTCAAAGGCCGATTCACCTGTCGGACGAGACCGGTCACCCAGGGCTCGCCACCCTCCCCTTGACACTTCCCCTCTGCCACGTCAAACAGTAACTCATGCGAAAACCTTTGGGGGTGTCACCATGCCCTCTCACGTCCTGACGGAACCACAAGTCCAGGAGTTCATGCAAGACGGGTATCTGATCCTGTCGTCCCTCTTCGATGAGGAGGAAATCGGGATCCTTCAGCAAGCCTGCAAGCTGGACCCTGCGTTCCAGAAACACGCCCACGGGCTTGATGATGGAGAAGGGGGCGTGTCCCGGTTGACCCTGTGGAACCAGGCGGGAGAAGACATCTACGGGGCGTTCGCCCGTTGTGAGCGCGTGGTCAACGCCATGGAACAACTGCTGGGGGAGGAAGTCTATCACTGGCACTCGAAAATGAGCATCAAAGAGCCGTATAAAGGCGGCGCCTGGACCTGGCACCAGGATTACGGCTACTGGTATCTGGACGGATGCCTGTCTCCCGACCTCGCCTCAATCTACATCGCGGTGGATCGGTGCTCGAAGGAGAACGGTTGCATTCAGGCGCTTCGAGGCTCACACCGTTTGGGTCGCGTGGAACATGGACGCTTCGGCGATCAGACTGGCGCCGACCCCGAGCGGACCGACGCAGCCATGCAGCGACTGGAACTCGTGTATGCCGAGCTGGAAGCAGGCGACGCCTTCATCTTCCACAGCAATACCCTTCATCGTTCCGATCAAAACACGTCCCCCCACCCTCGCTGGGGACTTATCTGCTGCTACAATACCCGGACCAACAACCCCTACAAAACGTCCCACCATCCGTTCTACGAGCCGCTTGTCAAGGTTCCCGACGCCGCCATCAAAGAAATGGGAACAAAGCTCTTTCCCGACGACACGCATTTCTGGAACCCGTCCCAGGATGCGACCGTTGGAGAAGGGAAGGGATGAGCGGGTTCCGACTTGGGTGCGTCCCGGATTAACGGGCTTTCCGTAGGATAAAGCTCCAGCTTTGTCCGTCCTCAGCCACAAAATGGGATGGACAACGGACAAAGCTGGAGATTTATCCTACGAAAACCCCATTCCCATTAATCCGGGACGCACCCTTCCGACTTCGCCGAGGTTACGTTTACAGTAACGTTCTCGCCTTCAACTCCAGGTATTTGTTGACCACTGCCACGGACAGATTCTCGGGGGGAACGTCGACGACGAAAACTCCGCGGCTCCGCAAGGTGCGGAGCGCCTCTTCCCGCTCCTTGAGCACGTGAACGGCCAGAGCCTTCTCGTAGGCTTGCTGCGACTCTCCGGGCATCACTCCCGCCATTGCGAGAATGTCGCTGCTGCTGAGGGTGACGCACATTGGCAGGTGAGCCGGGTGGAGCATCATCAGGTGGGACAGCATCTCTTTGGATACGTCGGCATCGACCAGGTCGGTGAACAGAATCACCAGGGTCCGCTTGGGACTTCGAGACATCAGGTACTGGAAGGCGACACGATAGTCGGACTCCACCAGGTCGCTCTCCAGGGGGTACAGGCTCTCCATGATGCGGTACACCTGCCCCCTCCCTTTGCGGGGAGGCAAGTAAGTGTGGATCCCATCGGAGAAGGCGAGCAGCCCGACCTTGTCGTCCATGACGGCTGCCACGTAGCTGATCATCAAGGTAGCGTTGATCGCACAGTCGAGTCTTGACAAACCGGCTTTTCCGGTTGTCCCGTCGGACGCGGCGGCGTTGGAGTCAGTGACTTGTGTGGCCATCATCCGACCGCAATCCAGGAGGACGAGAATGTTCTGGCTGCGCTCGACCTGGTGCTGAACCGAGATCAGCTTTCCTCTGCGGGCCGTTGCTTTCCAGTGAATGTGCCGGAACTCATCATCAGGCTGGTAGTCTCGCAGGCTCTCGAACTCGGTTCCCCTTCCCCTCAAGACCGCGGCGCGAATCCCCAACTCCATCAGACGGCCACGCCTTGCCAGCAGATCGTACTTGCGCACGTCGAGAAGGTTCGGATACACCTTGACCTCCTGTGCCGCGGGGATTCGTTTTTGTCGCACGATCATGCCGAGGATTCCGACGTACCGCAGATAGAGATCTCCGAACCGGTAGTCGCCTCGATGGAGTGGTCGGACGTGATAGTGGAGTGAGGCTTCCGTCCTGCCGGCGAGGAGAGTCGTGAGCGTTCTTGCGGAAACCGAGAAGTCGGTGGGAGGATCGTCCTTCACCGTCAGGAGGAGCCGGAGGGACGATCGGTTTCGCAAGTGCAGGGAGATCCGGTTGTTCACACCTAAGGAGAGCTTCTCCGGACCGTGACCTGCGACCTTCGACCGCGTGAGCAGGTCATCACGGGGCTGCAGGTCGGTAACCTGACGGCTTACCGTCAGTTGTTC
>JACQGJ010000373.1 GCA_016199605.1 Armatimonadota bacterium
CTGTCTCACAACAATGCGGTATTTTCAACCCTAACGAGCATAAGTTCTCAGGGCTGTTGCCCACAACACACTGGAGTATCAGATGCCTCATATATCGGTAGTTGGCCGCAAGTCACTGAAAGTACGCGCTTTCATTCTCATGCTTTACCTCCTTCTCAGTCTTGGAGCGGTGACGATGGTGTTGCCGTTCATGTTGATGCTCTCCACCTCTTTCACCAGCAACGTCGACTCCCAGGACTTCGGCCTGTATCCTCGGTACTGGTCGGAAGATATCTGGTTGTACCGGAAGTTCGTTGAGAGCGAGTATAACGAAGACACCAAGCTCTACAGCCGGGCCGTGGGGACGGACCTCAGCGATTTCCGGGATCTTTCCGTTCCGAAGGGCATCAAGGCGATGCCGAAAGGAATGTCCCGCCAGGTCCAGGAATACGACGAGTTCAAAGCGGTTTTGCCCATCAACTACACGCTCACGGCTCACGCCTATTCCGTGTCGCGCAACAAGACCAGCCTTGAGGGTGCGTTCCTTTACCGCGACTACCTTCGGAAGGAATTCGGAGACGACATTCAAAAGGCTAACGAAGCCTATGGAGAATCTCGCGACTATTTTGACATGCAGATGCCCCTTGAATCGTGGTACATGCGCGCCTTTGAACCGGCGAAGACCCAAAAGTTCGACGATCAGTGGGCGTTCAAGCGGACTCTGCCGCCAAGATTCCTCATCCCAGCGCCCATAGAATCCACCTATCGCGAGTACGTCAAGTCGATCCACAACGCGGACCTGAAGAAAGTAGCTGAAGCCTACAAGGCTCCCATCAAATCGCTCAACGACATCCCGGTCCCGGACTCGCTCCCTTCGCGGCCTGGAGTGGCGAAGGACTGGGAAGGGTATATGCGCAAGGAGTGTCCGTTCCAGTTCCTCGTGGTTTCTTCCCAGGCACAGCCCGCGTTTCAGGGTTTCCTCGAGAAGAAGTATCACGGCGACCTGAGCCGGTTCAACGAGAACTACTTTGATCAGGACCGAAGCCGGTACTACTCGTCGTGGAGCCAGATCCCCTTGCCCAAGTCGCCTCCAGCCGAAGGTTTCCCGAGGTCTGACTACGCTGACTTCATCCAGTTGTCCGTTTCCGCCCAGTGGCTGCGTCTTCAGACCCCGAGCACCCTTTACCGGGATTACCTGCTGAAGAAGTACGGCACCGTGGAAGCCCTCAACGCCGCCTACCAGACCTCCTACAAGAAGCCAGAGGGCATCGCGCTCCCTGTTGCGGAATCGGACTGGTATCACCTGGCGAAGAACAAGTCCATGATCCGCCGTCAGTTCATGACTCGCAACTATCGAGACGTCATGGATTACATTGTCTTCCATGGCCGCGCTCTCTTCAACACGTTGGTCCTCGTTTTCGGAACGATCCTCATCACCTTGACGATCAACCCAATGGCAGCGTACGCTCTCTCGCGATTCAAGCTGCCGCAGACGTACAAGATCCTGCTCTTCTGCCTGGCGACGATGGCCTTTCCCGCCGAAGTGAGCGCCATCCAAAGCTTCCTGCTGCTCAAAGGCTTCCATCTCCTGAATACATACTGGGCGCTTTTCCTGCCGGGTGCGGCCAACGGCTTTTCCATCTTCTTGCTCAAAGGGTTCTTCGACGGCCTGCCGCAGGAGCTTTACGAGGCTGCCGAGATGGATGGCGCCAACGAGTTGACGATGTATACGAAAATCTGCTTTGCGATGTCCAAGCCAGTGCTTGCCGTCATCGCTTTGGGGGCCTTTGGTGGCGCCTACGGGTCGTTCATGTGGGCGCTGCTGGTCTGCCAGGACAAGAACATGTGGACCCTCATGGTGTGGCTCCAGCAAATGTCGGGCTGGGCGCCCATGTCGATGGTCTACGCGGCTCTCGTCCTGGCTGCAATCCCCACGCTGCTGGTGTTCATCTTCTGTCAGAACATCATCATGCGGGGTGTTATTCTGCCAATGGAGAAGTGAAAGGAGAACATTCATGGACGATTCTCAACCGAACGAGCGGAAACGCCTTGTCGACCTCCTCTGGGGGTTTGCGGAATGCCGCGTTCTGATTACTGCAGTCGAGCTGGAAGTGTTCACTCATATCGCAAAGGGGCACAACACCGCCCAGGCTATCGCCCTGCAGTCGGAGTCGAGCGAGCGCGGGGTCCGCATCCTTCTCAATGCGCTCGTCTCGACGAGGTTTCTGTCAAAGTCCCGGAACGTCTACTCGCTCGAACCCGTTTCGGAGAGCTACCTCGTCCGGGGGCGGAAAGGCTACATGGGGGCCAATGTCCTGCACACGATCCATCTCTGGGAGCGTTGGGGTACCTTGACCCAGGCCGTAAGACGCGGAACAGCGGTAGACCTGGGGAGCGCGCGGGAGCGCGGTAAGCAGTTCTTCCCGATCTTGGTCGAAGCCCTCTTCCCGCGCAACTATCCCATCGCCTGCGAAGCCTGCGACAGGCTCGGCGTCGGAAAAACCTGGCAGAACCTTCGCGTGCTTGACATCGCCGGCGGCTCCGGCCCCTGGAGCATTCCCATCGCCGAGCGTGACCCCGGGAGCCGCGTCACGCTAATTGACTTCCCCGAGCCGGTCAAGGTCGCGAAGCGGTTCGCAAAGAAGCACAGAGTTCTGGGCCGGTTTGAGTTCGTTGAGAGTAACCTCTGGGAGGCCGAATGGGGTTCGAGCCAGTTCGATCTCGTGCTGTTCGGCCACATCTGTCACTCCGAAGGCGAGAAGAAGACTCGCGAGATGATTCGACGCGCCTTTCGGGCCCTCAAGCCCGGTGGCAAGCTGTTGATCGCAGAGATGGTAGCCGACGATCATCGCTCCGAAGCCGATTCATGGGCGCTGATGTTTGCCGTGAATATGCTCGTCAACACCGAAGAGGGCGATACGTTTACTTCTGCAGAGTACCGTCGCTGGTGCAAGGCGGCGGGGTTTCGGGCCTTTGAGCACCTTTCCGTGAAAGAACACTCCCCGCTTCTCGTGGCCACGAAATAGCAGGACGCGTGATACAGCAACCCCTGGTACGGAGGACCGGTTGTCAGCGCAGCGATCCAAAGGGAAACTCAGGAAGGGGTCTCAGCCGCCGCGGGACCGCGCCAGTCGGGCAGCGGTGCTGGTGTGCTTTCTCCTGTCCGGCGCGGCGTCCCTCGCCTATGAGATTCTGTGGGTGAGGATGCTCACCCTGGTATTCGGGGCGACCGTCCTGAGCGTGGGCAGCGTTCTGGCTGCCTTCATGACCGGCCTCGCTCTCGGGAGTTGGTACTGGTGCCGACGATCAGATGCCAGCCCAAATCCCTTGCGTCTCTACGCGTTCCTTGAGCTTGGCATCGCGCTGTCCGCGCTGGTGACCCCCCTTCTCTTCCACGGCATACAAGGGCTTTACCGGGCCCTGTTCGTGGGAGGACTCAGCGACTTCACCGCTCTCAGTCTCGTGCGTTTCTTCTTGTGTCTGCCCGTCCTCGTGTTGCCAACTTTCCTGATGGGCGGGACCTTGCCCGTGCTGGCCCGCTACTACACCACCAGCCTGGCGAACATCGGACGGGGGACGGGAGACCTCTACGGGGTGAATACTGCCGGCGCCGTCGCAGGAACCGTGCTGACGGGTTTCCTTGCCATTCCGACCCTCGGCGTCCATGGGACCCTCTACGCAACCGTGGCGGTGAACCTGCTCGTCGCTGGCATCGCTTACGCTCTGTCCACGTCTTCCCTCCCGGCGCCAGCCAAAGACAAGACTGCCCCGGCGTCCACCGCGGCCGAGCCGGACTCTCTCCTCCTCATCGTTCTTGTTGGGTTCGGGATTTCAGGTTTCGCGGCGATGATCTATGAGGTCGCCTGGACCCGCGCGCTGGTTCAAGTGTTCGGCAACTCCACTTACGCTTTCACGACGATGCTGTCCGCCTTTCTCGTCGGGATCGCTCTGGGCTCGGCGGTGTCAGGGCGATTCGTTGACCGCGCGCGCCATCTGTACTTCACCTTTGGGATGATCGAGTTCCTCATCGGCGTATGGGCGGCGGCCGCCACTCCGCTCATCGAGTGTCTGCCGCCTCTGTTCCTGCGAGTTTACGATCGGTCTCACGGCTCCTTCGCCTCCTTACAGGCTCTGCAGTTCATCACCTGTTGTCTGCTGATGCTGCCCACGACGATGGGGCTGGGGGCCGTCTTTCCAGTGGTGACGCGGATCTACTCCTCTCGGGCCGGAGGAGTGGGAAAGAGTGTTGGATTCCCTTACAGCTTCAACACCTTCGGAACCGTCCTTGGTTCATTGACCGCAGGCTTTTTCCTGGTTCCCAGGATCGGCATCGAGCTTCCCATCGTGATCGGCGGCGTGCTCAACCTCCTCGTCTGGGGTGCGCTCCTCGCCTGCAGCCGCCAGGCAGTGCTGCGACCGCGGATGGTCCTGGCCCTCGGAGCCGTGGCAGTTCTCGCCTGCGGCCGCCTGGCAATCGGCAAACTGGACCCACAGATCATGGCGGCCGGAGTCTACATGTACCCGGAGTATTTCCTGAGTCTGCAGAGCAATAACGTCTCGCTCACCGAGGCCGTCCAACTGAACAAGGTCCTCTACCATCGCGAGGGATACGCGTCGTCAATAGCCGTGCTCAGCGTGAAGGATGGCAGCCTCGCCTTGCAGGCCAATGGAAAGACGGACGCCTCCACGGGCGACCTGTCGTCGCAACGAGCCATCGCCCACCTGCCCATGCTGATGAAACCGGAGGCAAAGGACGTGCTGGTCGTGGGGCTGGCCAGCGGGTGTACGGCCGGCTCGGTGCTTCTTCATCCCGTCGAACGAGTGGACTGCGCCGAGATTGAGCCGGCCATGTTGGAGGCTGCCCGGTACTTCGACGAGTGGAATCATCAATGTCTCGCAGACGCAAGACTTCACCTCCTGTTGCAGGACGCTCGCAACTACGTGATGATGTCGGACAGGCGGTATGACGTTATCACGGCGGAGCCTACGAATCCCTGGATCGCCGGCGTCAACAACCTTTTCACCCTGGAGTATTATCGCGACTGCCGGGCCTTGCTCAAGCCGAGCGGAATCATGTGCCAGTGGATTCCCGCCTACAACTTCACGAAGGAAGAGCTTCGGTCAGCTCTGGCCACTTTCAGTTCTGCCTTTCCCTATGTGACAGTCTGGTCTTTTCCTCGTCTACGCACGGACTTTTTTGCTCTTGGCTCAGTGCAGCCGCTGGACTTCGACTTAGGGAGCACGCGCCGGCGGTTAGCTCGCGTTCGGGAGGACCTCAAGGCAGTCGGTACGGAGGATCTCTGGCACCTGATGGCCGGCCTGCTGATGGATGAGCAGGCAACCCGCCGTTTCTGCAAAGGCGCGCCTCTCAACACCGATGAAAATCCTATCTTTGAGTACTCGACGCCCCGGCATTTACACAACCGGACTGGCAAAGAGGAGACCATGGAGGCGGCTTACTCCGCGTCAGGAAAGTGTCGGCTCACTGTCAATCCTCAAGTGGCCTCAGACTTGCTGAGGGACTTCGGCGTTTGGGAAACTGTGCCCACTGGAATCCGCGTTACCCAGGGAGCTTTCGTGCCCTATCATCCCCGGGACCTCACTCCGTTCCAGGAAAAGCAGGACAAGGCCGAGTTCCGCGTCAGCGTGACGACTTCCGAGGGCCCGGCGACCTTACGGATGGCGACCCTGCCGCGGGATCGCTGGCCGGGATTGCTGGAAAGGCAATGGCCGCACCCCTCGAACCCTCTGGGTTCGCACCCCTCGAATCCTTTGGGTTCGCAACCCTCGACCTCTTTGTTAGCTGAAGAGACAGGTCCAATAGTCCGTGTCGGTGTTGAGCGTCCCGAATCAGGACTCGCAATGGTTTGGGAGGTCCCCGCTTCGTCGTCCGCCCGAATGCGGCTGCGGAAACTGTGTGGCGCTTTGTTGTCCCCATAGCGGTCTCACGTCCAGTGGGTTGTGGTTCGTGCAAGGCCATGTCGAATCAGAAGGAGTAGCGTCAATGCCTTCGCTTGCTGTAGAATAACGGCGAAAAGAGAAGGAGGTGTAACTATGGCAACACCAACAGCTTCCCAGTCCTCTGCCTACGAAGAGGCATTCCTTCGCATTGTACGGTCACTTCCCGTGGAGCGTGTGGTTCAACTTCTGGACTACGCCCGGTACGTCCAATCACAAACCATCGAGGACTTCGGATTCATCGAGGTGGATGAAACCGAGGAGGAGATTGAGGCTGACGAAGCTCGGTGGGACGCTCAGTTTGCTGCCACGCAAGATGGTCTGCAAAAGATAGCAGGCAAGGTGCGGGCAGAAATCCGCGCAGGCCGCACGAGGCCGATGGTTTTCACCAAAAACGAGAGAATTGCCCCCGGATGAAATCACGCACCATCGCCGATTTCTGGAAGCTGTTCCACAAGCTCCCCCTCAGGTACAGGATAGGGCGTACAAAGCCTACAGGCAGTGGCGGGCAAACCCTTTCGCCCGGAGTTTGCGCTTCAGGCGCGTCAGCGAGACCGACTCGGTCTATTCGGTTCGCATCGGGCGCCAGTATCGGGCGTTGGGAGTGCTCGAAGATGACACCGTGTATTGGCACTTCATCGGCAACCATGATGACTACGAACTCGAGTTGAAGAAGCTATGATTCACGTCGTACCAGCGGGGGTTTGACAGAGGTTAAGCCTCGTGGGCGGAGGGCAGAACAGAAGGGACGCGGCCTTCGCGCGTAGATTGTACAATGCCGATTAAAAGAGACTGTTGGAGAAGGGACTATTGAGCGCGATCAACGATCACAGCAACAGCCATGGATGTCGCCTCCTTTCGCATACTGCGTTCCTTCAGTCAGCCGGTGGTCTATCACTGGTGAAGAGGGTAGACAACCACTACGGCAAGGTTTTTTGGTGCGGAGTGTTTTGTCGCTACATCGGAGGCAGGGATCTGGAGGTGAAACCTACTTTTCCGGATCAAGTCGCTGGTGTGTCTTCCTCCTTCACGAGTATAGTCCTCCTCCGTTTCCCCCACACAGCAAGTCCACAGTAAGTCTACGGGGATTGACAAGCCATCCCGTCAAAAGGCATAATGCCGCACTCCAGTTGTCACGGAGGCACCATGGCTCGAAGCGTA
>JACQGJ010000379.1 GCA_016199605.1 Armatimonadota bacterium
CTCCATGGTGATCGCGTCCCGGCCACCCGAGGACGGATCGAATCTGATGTCACGAGTATCCCGAGCCGCGGACAGGGCGACCCCCATGATCCGACCAAAGTCGCTCTTGATCCTCTGGAGAGTCGTTGCATCCGTTTGGATCATAGAGACCTCCTCATTGCGGACTTGCACTCCGATGGAATTCCTTCTGTCTTTCTTGAAAGGACGGGACAAACCGATGCGACCTCCTTTGCGCCGCTCTTCAAAGGTAGTGGTAGCCGTTGTAGTGGGAGCGAAGCGAAGGAATCCCCGAGGCTCCCGGTAGATCAATCGGTTGTAGAGGCTGACCGACATCGCCGTACGCTTCGTATCCAACCAGGGCTTGGCATAGGAGACCTCGAAGGACTCTCTATCCCCGGCTTCACCTCGGAGGGACAGCGACTCTGCGCGCCCTTTGAAATTGGCCTCGTTCAGGTCCAGGAAGCCCACAATTTCACTCCGCGAGCTGAAACCCATGCCAACGGCCGCCGTTCCCGTCTTCTTCTCCTTGATAATGATGTCGACAATCACATTCCCGGGTTCATTTCCCTGCTTCAACTCATACCGAAGATCCTCGGAAAGACCGAGGTTGAAGATGGCATTCAGGTCTCTGGCCACTTTCTTCGAGTTGAATTTATCTCCGGGTTTGATGGTCATTTCACGACGGATCACGTATTCCCGCGTTTTAAATAGCCCGTATCGCTCATCCTTCTTCCCCTTATGCTTCGGGAATCGGATCGATTCAATGATTGCTTCTCTCAGTTGCACTCGGAGAACGCCGCCCTCCTGAATGTCCACGTCCTCAACCTCCGCGATGAACCCCTTCTTCTTATAGAAATCCCGAATCGTGTCCATGTCTTTCTGAACGATCGATGAATTGAGGACATCCCCCGGTTTGGTCTTCATCAGGAGAAGCAGTTCTTTCGCCGGGATCGACTCACATCCACGGAGGTCGATGCTCACCACTTTGGGATTCTCAAAGACCGTGAAGGTGACGATCGTGCCGCGCTGGGTCGCGTCGCTCTTGTCCTGGACGTCAAAGAAGTAGCCCATCTGCATGATCCGGTTCTTATCGGCCTCCATTTTCTCTAACGTGAATTCGGCGCCAGGCTCCAATTGGATGACGCCCATGATACTTTCGTTGGCGATCTCCTTGTTGCCGACGATAAGGATCTCGGCGACGCGCTTGCCTTCAACGACAAACTCCTGCGCGCGGCTGGCCGCGGGATGCAGAAGAATCCCCGCAAAGATCAGGATCACAGCCAAACCGTGCAGAATTGTTTGAGTGTCTCGGTGTGATGACAACACCCGGATACCTCCTTGAGTTTCGTGAGCCTCACGAGAGCAACGGGAACCTGAGCGATCCCCAACCCTGACTGATGTCATGATGGCCGGCATTAACTTCCCCTCACACTTCGCCTCGCAGGTAAGGCTCCAACAGCCCTTTCAGATGAGATCGAGCACGGAAAAGGCGGGATTTCACCGCTTCAACTGAGCTCCCAGTCGCTTTTGCAATGTCCTGATAGGACAGACCTTCCACGTCCCGCAGGAGAATTACCGCGCGATAGTTCTCCGGGAGAGATTGGATAGCGCGCTGGAGCACTCCCTGTAATTCCTTCGACTCAGCCACCCGCTCCGGAGACATGCTCCAGTCAGCGACTTCCCGCTGGACGGCGTCGCCGTCGACATCGATGGGATCGTCGAGGGACTCGGCCTCGGAGCGCGCCTTGCGCTTCAATTGCTTGATTCGGTTGTGCGATAGATTGATGGCGATGCGGTACAGCCACGTATAGGCCGTCGACTCCCCACGGAACTGTTGAAACGACTGGTACGCCCGCAGGAACGTGTCCTGGGTCAAGTCATAGGCTTCATAGTAGTCGCCCACGTAGCGATAGATCACATTGAAGATCCGCCGGTGGTATTTGTCCACCAGCGCCTCGAATCCCTCCGGATCAACATCGGACGAGAGATTCGCCGCGCCTTGCTTATCGATGCCACCTTCAGGGACACGCTCTCTCCCGGCGTCGTCGACCATTCAGTCAACTTCCTCTCAAGTTCTGCGACCCCACGCGGAAAATCGAAAACGCTCCGATGTTTCGAGATTAGACAGGATTGGAACACAATAGTTTCCCCTGTGGTCAACCCCAAAATGGAGGAGAGCACTCTTCAGAATGCAAGGACGCGTTCGATGTTGTACTGACTGAACCCTCTGTCGTCCGCTTCGAACGAAAGGACCGTGTTGCCTCTGACCCGGTAGTCCAAGCGCAACGCGTAGCCTGAGCGGGGCCCGGAAATGGTTCTACGATACGACAAAAAGAGCCCTTTGGCAATATCTTTCCCCACTCTGACATTGATTGGTTTGTCGAAGGAATAGTCGACGTCGAAGGTTTCTATGCGGAAAGCGGTCTTGATAAAATCCTCAAGGCCTTTGAACACCGGGATTTCCTGGAAAAGCCCCGCGAAGGACTGGTAGACTTGCTTCCCGAGCACATCGCCCTCTGCAACCAGTTGTTCCGGCGGAAGACCCAGCAACTTGCGCAGCGCGGTTCCCTCGCCTCCCGGCATGGGGGGAGAAGACTCGACATGAATGTCAAAGGTTTGGTTTGGCTTGCCGGGAACTACCGATTGCCTCATGGCGATCAACAGGCGGTATTTGTCCAGGTTGGCTTCTGCTTTGGCGTCGATGTCGAGAACCGGTATGGACTTGCCGGTATCAGGATCCACGACGGTCCGGATTCCCACCTGGGCGTTGCGAAGACGGGCATCAGATCCCGGGAAGTCGAGAGTTCCCCGCTGGGTCATCAGAGTTCCGGTGATGGTGGGCTGGGCAAGCGTGTCCTTCAGGTTGATGAAGCCTTGCATCGATTTGACTCTGATCCGGGCGGTGTCGATGTTGACGTTCCGATCGAGATCAATGCGAAGGGCCAGTTCCGGGTAAGGAGGCAGGTTCCAGGAGAGGAACTGGCCCTCTGTTTCGGGGAAGCCGATGACATCCATGTTGCTGACACTCACCTTCCCGGTCAGGGTCAGGGGAATCGCGGTTCCGTTGCGCAGGGAGGTGAGCCGCAGGTCGGTTGCGTTGACTCGACCTTTGATTAGCTTGGGGGCGTGCAGGTAGAAGTTGTCGACAAGAAGCGGCACGTCGAAGCGGCTGTTGATGAGTTTGCCTGTTTGAGTCCAGTCGGAAACCAGGCTGATTGAAGCTTCTTCCTGGGCGCCTAGCTTCGTGACTCGGAGGGCTCCTCCCTTGCTGTCTGAAACGTCGAGTCGAGCGATCCGAAGAGACTCCTCCCCTTTCTCGTCGGTAATGAACCGGAGGTCCGAGTCAACTGAAAACACTCCTTGAAGCGCCTTCTCAAACTCGAAGGGAAGTCTATGGGTTTGGAGGTCCAGAGCATAGCGGTTTCTCGTGAGGTCGCGCAAGCCTTCCGCCGTGGATCCTATGGTTCCCTTTGTGACGAAACTGCCCTCCCCCATCTTCCCGCTCAGCGTTTTCAGCTCCAAGTCGCCGCTGGACGGGTCGCCCTCCAGGTCCGCCTCCACGTGCTCAATGGGCTTCTTCCACTTCGCGAGCTTGAGGGAACCCTCGGATACTGAGACCTTGCCCCGCAACTTTGGATCGTTCAACGTGCCAGTCAAGGCGACGCCGGCATCAAACCGCCCAGCCGCCTTTTCGATACCTTTGACGAACAAAGGCAGCACAGCCAGATCGCCGTGTTCTTTCTTGGCGTGCAGGTCGATAGGCCGATCACGAGGTATCGAGTGCTTCTGCCAATCAATCGGAACCGTTCCCCATAGAAAGGCCGTGTGTCCTCCTTTAATGAGGCTCAGATCGTCTTCCTCGATATGTATCTCCTCTCCCGTGACCCGAACGACATTGGTGGAGAGCTTGTCGAAGGCGACGGATCCCACTCGGAAGCCCTCCACGTCCGCCGTGAAAAGAACCGAAGGCTTGCTGATCGGACCCACCGCCTGTACGGCGACAAGCTTGGCGATACCTCCCACGTCCGGAAGGCCCTCAAACCAGTCCTTGAAGAGATTCAAGTCCATGTTGTAGATGTCAAAGTCGAGGTTCAACTCTTTTTCCGGGTTGATCTCACTCCCCGCTTTGATGCTCATCTCTGCGTCGCCCTGAGTCGCGCGAAAACTGTTGATCCTCAAGACTCCGCCTCTCCACGTCGTGCTGGCGGCGGTCACCGGCAGAATCAAATCGTGCCCGCCTTTCAGCTTGTGAGGGAGCCTGCCGTCTCGAACCTCGAAGCTCATGGCCATCTCCGGCGACTGGTGGCTTCCCGTGAAATCGAGCCGGGCTTGGAGATGCCCTTCCACGCTCTCAGGGACATACGCAACCAGACTCCGCGTCTTCTCGAAGAACCGGCGGTAGCTTTCCCTCTGCCGTCCGACTGAGGTCGAGTCGGTGAACACGCTCACCAGATCCTGGAGCGGCACTTGATGCGCGTCAACGGTCAAGTGCATCTCAGGTTCCTTGGGGCCGAAAGGAACCTCCCCGACCAAGTTCACTCGGGTTTCTTCGTCAACCAGAGCCAGGTCATGGCAGCGGACCCCGGTCGCGTCCACAGAGAGATTCCCCCCCAATCTGCCAATGCCGCGACCTGAGAGCGTCAGCGGGGCGCTGTCCACGGAAACCTCCAAGTTTGGCGACAAAGTGGTTCCCCCGATGCGCCCTTTGAAATGAACGCTCCCGGCGATCGGAAGCTCAAGACCAACTGGACGGGCAGCATAGACAGAGGGAACGTCTGAGCCTTCGAAGTCAATGTGGATCGAGGTATTGGATTCAACGGCGCCTTGCGCGGCAAAAGTGGCTCCGTTGGTTGACCCGAGCAGCCTTGAGAGCTCTAATCTATCGTTGGCATAAGAAGCGCTCGCCTCCAGATGGTCCACCGGAATGCCGAAGACACCGCCGCTGTGAACCAGAAGGGCGGCTTTCCCTTCGGGATGCCTCAAGGTTCCTGAGACGTCGATGCTCGCCTCTCCCACTCCGGTGATTGCCCCCTCCTGATCGCTCAAACGGTGGAAGAACGGCGGAGCCTTCGACGCGTTCGCCTGAGATTGCTGCCTCCGCGACAGGAACCCGACCAGGCGAGACACACCCAAGGACTCCGCGCGAACTTTGAAGTCGAGGTGGCCATCCTCTTGCTGCCAGTCCATGTTCGAGAGCGAGCCATTGATGAGATACCTCGCCCCGAACTCGTGGAGAACCCCGTTTCTGACAGACACTTGCTCCGAAGACGCCGACAACTCGGTCACGCCATAGGAGATCGGAAGACCCTCCAGGTCGCCATCGACCAATTCGACCTTCCCTGCGAACTCCGGTCGGTAGAGGGAGCCCGACAAGTCTCCCCGAAAATTGAGGAGACCTCTCCAGTCCTTCTCGAGTCCGACCTGTGTGACCCTTGTGAGGTCCCAGTCCACTCCGGCGATCTGCATCCCGAGATCTCCGTTGTCGATGTTCAGGCTTCCGGACACTGCCCCTTTTCCTCCCAGCAGAGATGCGGTCAGGTACCCGAAGCAGAGGTCATTGCCCCGTAGAGTGAAATGTCCTTCGATGTTTTCAAACGACAGGTTCTTGTAGGGTTCCTTGCTGAACGCGAGAAGGCCCTCCCGGGACCGGGCTTGTCCTTCCATTTCAGGCTCCCACCGGTCGTTGACCCTCTGCCATCGTCCACGGGCGGTCAACTCGAAATCCTGCCCGTCGAAATCCTTGATAAACCTCATCTGGGATTCCTCATGAGGTGTCGCATGGAAGCCTGCCATGAACAGGTGCGTGGTCACAGTCACTTCGTCCGGGCTTCCTGCAACCTGGAACGGACCCGTAAACAATCCCGTGAGGCAACTGTTGCGGCCCTGCAGGAATCGATCCACGAGTTGGCTGCTAACCTGGCTTGCCGTTCCGTTGAAGGAAAATGTAGGCGTGGCTTCCCGGAGGTCCACACGACCGCTGGTTTCCACACCTCCGCCGGCCACCATGAACGTCGCCTTGGGTATCCTGATGATTCGGTCCCGAAACTCTCCGTTGACGTGCAGATGCTCGAAGGGCACCCTCCCCGCTTCACCTTCGGCGACATCCAGGCTTGCGACGACAACAGGATTAGAGGGCAGGTCTCGCACCTGCAAGCGAACGTTTCTGATCCCCCGGAACGAAAGCGGCGAGGGACCTTTGTCGCCGCCAAAGCTCTGCCAAGCTATTGACGGGAGGACCACGGATCCATCGAAAGTCGGGTGCAGCAGATCGTCGACACTCCCACGAACACGAGCGGCGGCTGTCTTGATTCTCCCCACGTGCTCGACAGCAATCTTCATCGGAGGCACAGCAGCCTCCCCCGACACGGACACGACCGAAAGCCCACCGACGAGGTCAAACCTCCCTTTGGCATAGCCGGACGTGCTCACGCGCAACGTACCCGGCTTCTTGGTGGCGAGGCCCATCAACTCCGCAACATTGAGATGATCGGACTCGAACGACAGGGCATAGACCGGGCGGCTCAAGCCAACCACGTCGCCGTTGACCGTGAAGTGGGAATCCCCAAACTGCCCGCTGACTCCTTGCAGGTGCATCTGTTGATTCATGAACCGGAGGCGCCCCTGGACGTTGCGAAAGGGGAATCGCGCTTTGCGGTGATCGAACGAAGCCCGGGTCAGCGTCACGTCACCCGCCAGGGAGAGGCTTTCCTTTGGGTTGGGTGATTTGACCCATACAAGCCGCAGGACTCCCCGGGCGCGGGCCGAGGTGACATGGAGGTCGGGACTTTTCAGGAAGTAGGGAAGGAAGAAAGCGGCCTCCGCCTGCTCGAAACGTGTCGTCGCCTCCACGTACTTCCCGTCGGCGGTAACTTCACCGACCGTGGTGGGATGGATCACCTTGCCGCCGGCGTCGCGCGCAGTTGCCTTAAAGGTCACCGGGTCCTCTCCGTTGAACTGAGCAACAGCATTGACCGAACGGAGGTCCCTGGCAAAAATTTCGCCCTGGCGTGACCGCAGCATTTCGTCACGGTAGATCACCCGGGCGTTGCGGACGACAATGCGAGCGCGGAACTCCCGCCGACGCGGTCTGCCGGGCGGAGGAATGAGCCGTTTCAGGTTCCACTTCCCATGCGCGTCCCGTCGCACGTTGACCACCGGATCAAAGACGGTGATGTCTTTGATGCCTCCTACGGCAGAGACCTTCCCCTTCAAGATTGCCCGCAGAGGATAGCGGACCCTCAACCGTCTCGCCCGGAACAATGCTCCTCCGGGCAGCGTTCGGTCTTTCGAGACAACCAGGTTGTGGAATGTAATCCCGGTCCACCAGTCGCCCGTGATCCGGGAGGCGGAGACATCCGCGCGCAACATCCGGCTCATCTGCGACAAGACGAGCCGTTGCCTCAGGCTGGGGAGAGACGCACTCTTGCGAAAGGTATGGAGACCGACCAAAGAGAGGACTACCAGGGGAACAACGATGGGAGCCAGCTTCAGAAGTCGCTTCAACGGTACGCCCCGTAGTGGTGAAGGCTGCGAAAGGAGGCCCGGCACAGGAGGGCGACCTTCCGGGGGTTAGTATAGTTTCTTTTGAATACCGGGTCAAACGCCTCCAGCGTCCCCCCCATGCCCCCATCGCCGCGTCCTCCGCCCTGATGTTAAAACATCAGGCAAGGATTCAAGCAAGCTAAAGCAAGCTGAGTGGATAGGCCGGACAGGAAGTCGCCTCGTTCAACCTGCGGATCAGAGCGGGGCAGAACAGCGTATCGCCGTAAATCGTGGTCTTGGAAGCGGCCATGAGAGTCTCCTTGCCCCGACACAGTCGGGGAGTGGATGTGTGGAGGATCTTGTAGTCGCGGATTTATTCGCTATCCCTGTTGTGAGACAGTTGGACTGTCGAACAAGTCAGTTGTGACAGGTTCGACAGTCCAACTGTCTCACAACAGGGGAATTCGCGACTACAAGCGGGCGTCCATTGCAGACCTCCAATGGGAGGTCTGCAATGGAAGAGGAGGGAATTGCATCCCGGCACAACCGGATCGCGGCATGCCTTCATCCCTCCTCATCGTATCGCTTCGGGCGAAATCTGTGAGTTCGAGATCCTCTCCTCGCGAACCTCACTGCCTTCATCCTTCCGCCTTCATCCTTGCTACGTTCCCTGCCCGGCGGGCGTTGTCGGCGCACCGGCCACGGTCGTCGTGGAGGTGGACGAGTGCGGAGTGTGGTACAGATGGGGCGCGGATTCGTCCTGCGGGCTGTTCTTGCCCGACCAACCCTGCACCGCCGCCGGGTAGTCCACCAGCAGCGCCCTCACCTCGTTCTTGAGGGATTCGTGGGACCCTTCCAGACGCTCCGTCTTGGCCCGGGACGCGTCCAAATCATCCGAGGACGTCTGCAACTCGTCTATCTTCGCCTCCACCGCCGCCAGATCCTTGTTCTTCACTTTGAACTCCGGCGGCATCTGCTCCTTCATGTGTGCGGTCGTTTTTCCCCCTGCGCTGATCAAATCCTGGGTTTCTGCATCCATTTGTCAATCCAGTCTTTTCTGCAAGTGTTGTTGGCCAATGAGCCAATTTTCTGACCGGGGAAATCACTTCCCTGACCAGGAAAGGCACTTTGC
>JACQGJ010000061.1 GCA_016199605.1 Armatimonadota bacterium
CCACAAAGACATGCGGGCCGGGGATCGTGATGTTCGCGCCCCAGTTGCGACGAATGGCATTGATGACGTCCCAGTAGTCGCCTTTGGGAACGGGGTAGACGCTCCACTCCAGTGTGTGCGACTTCCCCGGCTCGATTCCCAGTTCGTGGTCCGCCAGACCGAAGGCTCCCTCGTGCGAGAACTCGTTGATATGAGAGCGGAAGATATCGTCCTCCGCGACAAGTCCCACCGCCACGTCAGCCCAGCGCGCAATGGCCGTCGGGTTGGCGCCCCCGCTTTCGCACTGAAAGCGGGCGAAAGGAGGTCGCCCGCCCAGCTTCGCGTCAAGCGGTGGATTCGACGAGCGAACCGTGTGCTCCAACATCACGCCAACGAGTTCCTTGCCGGGGTTCGCAAAGGTGTCGGCGATAGTAACATGGTCCTCGAGCACCTTCATCTTCCTCGTCACCGTGTAGCCCGTTCCGTTCCACTTCGTTTCACTCCACTTGCCCTGGGAGAGGGTGCTCAGTTTCCCTGGGCCAGTTTCCAACCATTTGCCGCTGGGTTCACTGGTGCGGGTGGTGATGTCGAGAGTGCGAGAGCCAACCTTCATGCGGATGGCACCGCTCGAACTCAATTGGACGCTCATCGGCACACGCTGCTTTCCACGTGGGAGGTAGCTTGGCAGGTCGCCGGTGGGCGCGGGTCTGACGACCGTGGTCAGGTTCCGCGACTCTACGGGGTCGCCGGCCTCGACCGTAACGTCGCGGAGGACGAGGTAGTGATCCACCTCCGCCAGGATCTCGTCATGATAGACCTTGAGGGCGTTCGTCCCCTGCTTTGCGTAGGCGGTGACGTCGAACACCAAATGGAAAGGATCCGCGTCCGGTAGAGCGTAAGGCGAGTCGAAGGCTTTCACCTTCGCAACATCAAAATCGGGCCAACTGAACAGCAGCCACGAGCTGCCGTTGGGGGTAGTCCAGAACGCCTCCCGACCGTTTTTGCACTGGTAGTCCAACGACTTGTTGATGAGGTCCCGCCCGACGACCGGCTTGCCGTTGACCTCCATCGTCATCGCCGGATTGTTGGCGCACCAGTAGGGATAGTTCACACGGACCAGCAGCGAAAGTCGCACCTGCTGCCCCTGTTTGATTTCCGGCAGATCGAAGGATAACTCCGAGGTCGTCTTCTTTTTCACAGTCTGCTCTTTTGCGAGCACGATCACTTGGGGCACCCCCTCACAGGCTCCGCGGGGGAGTCCCACCGCAATGGCGGTTGCAGTCGTCAGAATCTGTTTCACCAAGTTCTTCATTTCCACTCTCCCTGTCATCCCTTCCGGCACGCGACTATGTGGGTCAGCAGTTCCGAACGTATTCCGTCAGCCAGTTCTGTGTTGGTTGGGTTTGCCATGACTTCCTTGACAGTCTGATCGAGGAACGCCCGAGCCTTCGCCGCTGCGCTGCCAGCAGCGGTTCCTATCGCTTCTCTCAACATCGCCAGCAGCATGTAGTCTTGCGCCCCCTCGCGAAAGGCCTCCCACCGTTTGCTGGGGGAGATACGCTCGTTCAACCGGACATCCCTCGGAGCGTGCTTGTCCGTGTAGATCAGCGTAAAATCCCCAAGCGCCCAGTCCCACGGATTGTCATCGGTCCACCCTCCGCTGTCGGCGTATCCCCAGAATCCGATCCCCGTGATCCCTTCCCGAAAGGCCAGCCAGTGCTTGAGGCGGTAGTAACCGTAAGGTGGCTGGTTTTTTCCGTTGACACACGTATACATCCAGAGCTGTCGCCCCGAGGACTTCATAAGCTGATATTCCTTTGCGTTCGGCAACACGAAGTGCTCGGCGTTGGGAACCCACGTATCCACGAACGGGACGAGTGCCTCAAGCTCGGCCTGCTGGCATCCGCCGGTGGGATTCAGGAAGAGCCTCGCCTTCGGGTCAGCCTCTTTGAGGAGCTTGGAAACCTCCAATACTTCAGGTCTTGTGGATTCGTCGAAGGGATAGACGAGGAACTCTTGGTAGCCGAGGCCTTTCTGACGGAGGTGTTCCATCCACTTCTGATAGAGCGTCTTCACCGCCTTCTTCCACTCCGGTGACAGATTGCGCAGGTTGGGGAAGAGCCCGACGGATCGCTTGATGTCCCCTCCCAACCACCAGACGATGGTGTCCTTGCGGTGCAGTTGCAGCCCCTCATCGACTTTGGAGAAATCAGTTTTGCCGATCAGTTCGCCCTGTTCGTTGGACTGAGCCTTTGGCACATAGCCGGGCAGGACAAAGGTGTTGACCCAGTGTTCCCGCAGGTCGCGTTTTGTTTCAGCCACACGATCGAGTGTTTGAGGCATCTCCTTCACGTAGCTGTAGGTGAACAGATGGACAGGGGATTTGTCGGGAAGTCGGACGAGCGCGACCTCCACCTCCAAAGCGACGGACTTAACGGCTCTCCTCGATGCAAGCGTCAGATCGTAGTGGTAACGGCCCAGCCTCGATTTGCGCGTGTCCAGGGTCAACCAGACCGGCACTGTCTGGCCTGCACGGATACGCAACCCACCTCGCGGCCACGGAAGCAGCGCATCGGGGCGGAGTCTGAGATCGGGACAGGGCACTTGATAGCCATAGCGCACGGAAAGGCGAGGGGACGAGGCGGAAGGTGGTGTCTTCGCTTTCAGCATCACGGTCGAAGGTTCAGGTGAGGTGTTGGTGATGAGAAAGCTCTGCGACCTCCAACCGTTCTGCTCCACGGTTGTCGTGAGGGTCTTCAACTCATCGGTGAAACTCTCCGGCGACTGCCAGACTGTCGTGTCTTCCCATTGACGAGAGGACCACAACCAGAAGGGCGCCGACGGCTTGACGCGAAGCCTCAGGCGGGCGGCAGTGGGGCCGATCGCGTCCAGGTAATCGGGGAGTGCAGCATAGCCAACGCCGGCTTTGCAGTGCTCGAGGAAGGCGCAGGCGGTGTCCCACGCGTCTCGCTCTACGGTAGTCAGCGCAGTTCCTGCAAGCGTGCTCTCAAACTCCTTCAGCTCCCGGCTGAGGCAGAGCATCTCGTTGGGTTGCGCAGACTCAACAAGCTTGTCGAGCGGCGCACCGGGCGAGGGGAACGAGACCGAGGCTATGGTGTGGTCGCCCCGCAATACCTCCACCTCGTCTCCGAAGATATACCAGCCCGAGGTCCGCACCAGCAGGGCAACATATCGCGCTCGGGTTTGCAGCCCCGTCACTTCCAGAATGCGCCTCACGTCTCCCGGCTTGTCAACTCGTGGGGAAGCCAGGCCGTTGAAATGACCCACAACACGATACCGGTCTCCGTCATCGCTTACCGCAACGGTGAGCCACGGCAGCGGCATTTCCACGTCCTGATGAGTCACCGTGCTGA
>JACQGJ010000389.1 GCA_016199605.1 Armatimonadota bacterium
ATGCAGTCCGCCCCGGCTTTCACGTAGCGTTCGATGCAGTACACGTTCCTTTCAACCATCCGGTCCGCCAGCTCGTTGACTCCTTCATTTTCTTCCGCCAGATCGATGAAGTAGTTTTCAGGTCCGCGCAGGTGTTGCATGTGCTGGAAAAAGCCTCCCCCGCTGCCCAGCACAAACTCCTCCGGATGGCGCTTGCGGACCTCGGTGGCGAAATCCTCGAAGTGCTCGTCCGGAGGCAACGGAGGAAACTCGTAGGTCCGCCACGACTCCCAGTCGGGGACCGCCGGATGAAGAACTTCGCCCGACGTGTAGCCTCTCAACCTGCGCCACACGGTCCCCCAGTCGTCCTTCCACTCGATAACGTCCTCGACCTTCTCTTCCTGATTCAGCGGCGTCAGTGTGTTGGCTTTGATCCCTGCATTGCCGAAATCATCGGGATACTTCTCCGCGAGGTCGAGCAGTTTCTGACCGTGGCGCCAGATCGCGCCGGGAAAGATGTAGTGGTGGATGGGACAACGATCGGGGCCGGTAAACTCAATGGCAGCAAGGAGGCGTTCGCGGGGGGTCATGTTGGTTCCTTTGTGGTCTGAGTTGCTCAAAACGCGGGCGATTATACCAGTGAGTAGGAGGTTTGGCAACGCGGAGAGGAAGCCTGTCACCCCTGGCGAAATATCTCTCGGTGAGATGAATGCCTCGCATGGCAGAACAAATCGAACAAGGAGAGATCAAATGCCAAATGTGATTTCGTATCGTATTGGTTACGTTGACCAGCCCCAGTTGCCCCTCGACCGGGTGGCAGCCGTCGGACTCACGCACGTGGAGATCGTCGTGCGCGAGCCGGATCAAACGGCAGCAGACATCATGGAGTTGTTGGACCGGCACGGATTGAAGACAGGATCAGTGAGCACCCCGTGTCCCATCGAGGAGGACGCCGTATTCGGTATCTTCGAGAAATACTCCTCCCTCGCCGAGGAGGTGGGAGCCGGCATCTTGTTTACGAGTGTTCACTCCGGAGGGATGGATCTGCAGAAAGTCTACGACCGGCTGCGGAAGCTCGGCGACATTGTGGCGAAACACAACGTTGTCATCGCGATGGAGACCCATCCCGACCTTTGCATGAACGGTGACCAGCAGGTGGAGAGAATGTCTGCCATCAACCACCCCAACGTCGGTGTGAACTTCGACACGGCGAACATCTACTACTACAACCATAACGTGGACACCGTCGAAGAGTTGAAGAAGAGCAGAGACTATGTGAAGGCAGTTCACCTGAAAGACACTACTGGCGGATTCGAAGACCCCAACTTCCCAGTCTTTGGCAAGGGCGTTGTTGATTTCACACGCGTGTTCGAGCTCATGGGGTCGCAGGGGTACTACGGTCCTTACACCATGGAACTCGAAGGCCCCGTGGTAACCGCGGACAATCCGAACGCCATGGAGGAGCATGTCGTGGGTTGCCTGGACCACCTGAGAGCTCTCGAGCTGATGTAGGAACCGTTGCGAGACGCTGAGCCGCGACCGGCAAGTCCCGAAGCCGAGGGTGAGTGATCGCGGCTGACGATGGAGGGAGGACACGTCCATGTGTAGAACAGTTCGGGCCCTGGTAGTGCTGATAGGAGGGATTGCGGTGACAACGATGACAAGTGCCCAAGATTTACAGGGGAAGGTCGAGGGTTTTGCGGACCTTTTCGAGCCGGGAGCGAAAGTTGAAAAGGTGGCCACCGGCTTTCGTTTCACGGAGGGACCGGTCTGGAACAAAACCGGCAAATTCCTCCTCTTCTCCGACATTCCGGCCAACCAGATCCGCAAATGGGAAAGCGGCGACACAACAACCGTCTTCCGTGAACCGAGCGGCAACTCGAACGGCTTGACCTATGACAAGCAGGGGCGACTGATTGCCTGCGAGCATGGCAATCGGCGCGTCAGCCGCACGGAGCCGGACGGACGAATCACCATTCTCGCCGACAGGTATGAAGGGAAGCGGCTCAACAGTCCCAACGACGTCGTCGTGAAATCGGAGGGCAGCGTCTACTTCACCGACCCGCCCTACGGTGTGGGGCCTGAGAACCGGGAACTGGATTTCCAGGGAGTGTACCGGATCAGGCCGGAGGGCGGTCTCGCCCTGCTGGTAAAGGATTTCGTGATGCCCAACGGTCTGGCCTTCTCACCGGATGAGAAGAGGCTCTACATCGGCGACTCCTCCCAGCGCCGTCACATCCGCGTCTTCGACGTGAAACCTGACGGTACGCTGGAAAACGGGCGCGTGTTTGCCGACCTGAGCGATCCCAAGCCCGGTGCGCCCGATGGGATGAAGGTGGACACAGAAGGTCGTCTCTTCTCCACCGGGCCGGGGGGAGTCTGGGTATTCGCACCCGACGGAACGCATCTCGGCACAATCGAGACTCATGAAGGACCCGCGAACTGCGCATGGGGAGAGACCGACTGGCGCACGCTCTTTATCACAGCGGGAACGTCGGTCTATCGAATTCGACTGAAGGGCGCGGGGGTAAAGGTACCGTGATTCTTTGTTGTCATGCGAGGATCGCTATGCTAACCTCATCTTACAGAAACTACGGTGGATGGTGAGATATGCCGAAGAAACAGAGCACGCTGCAGCTTGTTCCCGCGGAGGAACTCGAATACTACGTGGATCCGTTGGATGAGTGGATCGCCGACAATCACGGCGAATGGTCGGAGAAATACGCGGGCATGTGTGTTGCCATCGTCGAAGAGGGCAAAGGAACCTATCGCGTCGGCTTTGTTGAGGCGGACCGCTCCACAGCCTTCCGACGGTTTAGGGAAGAATTCCCCGACAAGATACCTCACGTGTCCTACATCCCTACTGATGATGAGATGGAGATGGTTTTGTGATGCCGCACAAGGGGCTGCAAGCCATTCCTTACAGACGCAGAGGGCTACTATGGCATCCGATCATCCAGTTCGGCGTTGAATCCCATGAACACGTCATCACGGCTGAAGCCTACGTTGACTCAGGGGCCTACTATTCCATCTTTGCTTCGAGTGTCGCCGACGAACTGGGGGTTGAAGTGAAGAGCGGACGCAAGCGACTGCTGCGCGGTGTCGACGGAGGCTTGATTGCAGCCTGGACCCATCGTTTACGCGTTCATATCGGTCCCCATCACTTCTTCGCGGAGATTGGATTCAGTGACCACATCGGCGTCGGTTTCAACCTTCTGGGGCGCAAGGATGTTTTTAGCCGGCTTTCCTTCACCTTCAACGACAAACACCACTTGTTGTTCATCAATGATGCAGATGTTTTGCCCATCTCCCCGCCGCCCCCACGTTGACCCCTGCCGGATATAGCGACTGCCAAATCGGGAGGTATTCACCATTGTTCACGGTTGCCAACTATCGACTCGTGTTCGCGTTGTCAGGTCCCGCCGTCTTCGCATTCAGGGCTTGGGCTCAACCGTTGCTCACAGCTCCCTTCACGAGCCATGTTCCGGTTATTGACGGCCGGCTTGAGGAGGACGAATGGTCCGACGCTGCTGCCACAACCGGTTTCTCAGCCCTCGGGCCCACGAAGACCATGATAGCCGACCAGCCCGTGCTATTCTGCAAGAGGAACAGCACACACCTGTTCGTGGCGTTCCGCCTTCCACTCCCGACAGGAGCAACACCCAGAGCGCAGGTCACGCAGCGTGACGGGCCTGTATGGGACGACGATGCCGTCGAGGTGTTCCTCGATCCAGCACACGGCCACGGGGAGTATTTCCAGTTCATCATGAATGCAGAAGGTATCAAGTGGGACTCCAAGAACCAATACGGAAAGTGGAACGGAGACTGGGAAGGAAGAACCTCTGTAACACAAACCGGGTGGGAAGCCGAGATGGCCATACGCATACACTGCCTGGGTCCACTGTCCGACTATGGGACCTTGGGTTTCAATGCCGGGTGGGATCGGCAAACGCCGACACCGCTTCTGTCGTCATGGGCGGTGTTGCCTGCGGGGTTCCATGACCCGGGGCATTTCGGGCATCTCGCCTTCCCGTCTCCCTTGTCTGATCGTCCCGGAGCTCTTCGGCTCACGAAGGTCACCACGCGTCGAGAGGAAGGCGTAAGAGTGGAGGGTTCCTTCGCTGCTGCGAAGCCATTCCATGCGACTGCAATGACGTACAACCTCTTGCACCGGGAGACAGGCAAACCGGACATCGTGTTCTCAGGTGAAACCAAAGTGCCCCCTGGTCCGTTCTGTATCGCGCCTGCCGAATCCGGGAAGACAGTGCCACTCATGCCCGGCCGGTACTTCCTCGATCTTTCCTTCGCCGGCTACGCTTCCTCCAATATCGTCTTTGAGATTCCCGAGCCTCTCGTGGTGACACCTCAACCGTACTTCCTCGAAGGTAACGTGGACGTTGGCATCTCGGTGGAGGGAATGGAGCGTCCTCCTCAGCAAGTGGCCGCCACGCTTTCTCTGCACCGGGCTAACGGAGAGGCCATCGAATCAAGGGAGTTCGCCTCCTTCTCGCCGGATGGAAAGGCGAAAACCAGCTTCAATGTTCGTGATCTGCCGCCCGGGGAGTATCAGCTTCGCTGTGAAGCTCGCTGGACGAAAGGAGACCTCGTTGTGAAGAATACCGTCCCTATCACGAAACCAGAGACACCTGACTGGCTCGGATCGAAAGAGGGACTCAGCGACAAGGTGCTGCCTCCGTGGATCCCTGTCAAAGTTGAGGGCACGACCATCAGCCCCTGGGGACGTTCCTACCAGATGAAGGGGCGGCCTTTTCCCCAGACTGTCGTTGCAGCGGGGAAGTCGCTCCTGGCCGGCCCGATTCGCTTGCTCGCCATGCTGAACGGTAAAGAGCACGAATTCTCGGGTGGAGCAAGTGAGGTCTTCAGCAGGAAACCAGGGAAGGTGGAGCTGCGCCACAAAAGCAACGCAGGTTCGTTGTCTCTGGAGGAGACCGGTGCCGTCGAATACGACGGGATGGGACGCTTCGACTTCAGCATATCCGCGAAGCATTCAGTCAAGCTCGAAAGCCTGGTCCTCGAGATTCCCTTCAAACCCGAACACGCCCGATACCTCTACCACTTTCCCGGTCGCTGGGGCAGCGCCTACAACGCGGGCGCTCTTCCGCGAGACGGCTTTACCAGCGGATTCCGTCCCTACCTTTGGTTAGGCGACGAGGACCGCGGCCTTGCCTGGTTCACCGAGTCCGACCGTAACTGGTTCTCGAAAGACCCCAATCAGGTTGTCCAGATTCGACGTGAAGGCAACCGGGTAGTGCTGCGGCTCACGATCGTTGACATACCCATTGAGATACCGCCCAATCAACCTGCCGTCGCCCAAATCGCAAATCAACAATCCAAAATCGACAATCTTAGCTACACCTTCGGTTTCCAGGCGACGCCGGTGAAACCGATCAAAGAGGACGTGTGGGACTATCGCATCGTCCACTCCGGTAACTATGGCATTGAGAAAGCCGGAGCAGTTGCGCCCGCCTCGCTGACATATCCAGCCAGAGGCAACTTCAACCCAAAGCAAGGAACGCTGGAGTTGTGGACAAGGGTTGAGTTTGATCCCAATGTGCCGGTGGCGCCCGACGATCCAGGCCGAGGGCAATACAACCGCAGTCTTTTCGGAGTGAGCTTCCCCGATGGAGACTGGATCAACCTTTACTGGAACATCGACGTCCGGGGGCTACGCTTCTTCGTGAAAAAAGGGCAGGAGTACCCCCTCATGCTCGACAGCGTACAGAACTGGAAGAAAGGCGAGCTGCACCACATAGCGATCTGCTGGGGTGACACGGCGCGCCTGTTCGTGGATGGCAAGGAGGTCGCATCTCGAGGCTTCAACGGAACACTGGATAAGGACCTCGGCAGCGCAGTCCTCGAGTTCGGAGGGGGTCCCTGCGAGTTCGCTGTGGATGAGATCCGGATCTCCGACATCGCGCGAACGCCGCGAGACTTCGAGCGGGAACTGATCGCTGACGAGCACACGCTTTTGCTCGAACATCTCAACGAGTCCTTCCAGCCCGACGGGGGCAAACAAACTCTCGCCGCGAAAATCGCTCCGGCCACCAAAGTCAGTGGAGGAACTCCGGAAGGTGACGCCTGCTTCGCGCCGGTGAAGTTCGGCAATGGAGTTCTGCTTTACCACCCTGGAGAGCCAAAAACTCAGCTCGACCGCCTTGCCGAGGAAGGCGTCCGCACCCTCGTCTTTCACGAACACTGGACCGATATCCAGAACTACACCAGCACCACCCATGGCGAGAATCTGCGCAACCTCGTAAAGGCTTGCCACAAACGCGGCATCAAACTGCTGCTCTACTTCGGATACGAGGTGTCCGACATTGCGCCCGAGTTCTCGAGCTATTCGGACGAATGTCTTGTTTACCCGCGCGCCGGCGGCTACACGCGCCTGCCCGAGCAAACCGCCTACATTGTCTGCTACCGCAGCAAGTGGCAGGACTTTATGGCGCACGGCATGGCGAAGATGATGGACGAATACGACATCGACGGCGTTTACCTGGATGGCACTGAATTTCCGTGGGGGTGCGCGAATCGCCATCACGGATGCGGTTACGAAAAGCCGGACGGAACCCTCGGCACGACCTATCCCTTCTTCTCGACGCGCGACATGATGCAGCGCATCTATACTCTCGTGAAGTCCCGCAAGTCCGATGGGCAGGTCAACGTTCACAACTCAACCTGCATGACCGCGATGACCCTCTCCTGGGCAACGAGCACCTGGGACGGCGAGCAGTTCGGAGGCATCGAGAGAGGTCCCTACGCGTTGGAGGTCCTGCCTCTCGATGCTTTTCGGTGTGAATTCACGGGCAGGCAGTTGGGCGTTCCCGCCGAATTTCTCTGCTACAACCGGCCCTATACGATGCACGAAGCCCTGACGTTCACGCTGCTCCACGACGTGCTCGTCCGCGGTGCGCCGGAGGCTCCAAAGCTTTGGAAAGTAATGGAAGGCTTCGGACGCAAGAAGGCTAAGTTCATGCCATACTGGGACAACAAAGGATGGGTGACCACGAGTGACGATACCGTGAAGGCAAGCGTCTACTCTCGCGGCGGGAAAGGGGCGATGCTGGTAGTGTCTAACCTAGGTCAGGACTCCCGCGAGGTAGTTGTGACCCTCAACCTTGGGGCCCTGGGACTGCCGCCCAAGTCTCAGTCCATCGACGTGATGACTGGATACAAGGTCGAGTTGACGAAGGGTAAGCTGCAACTCAAGCTGGACTCGCTCGACTGGAGGTTGATGAGGGTTCGGTGATCGTCCTGGGGGCCGCGTGCCACGGCCCAAAGCAGACGAAGGCGCAGGACTACGGCGAGCCCAATCCCATGTTGCGGCTTGCTCCAGCTTGCCTTGAGGGATGTTGTGTTCAACGTGACTGAGGGAGAGAAGACATGAACCATTTGCGCACTGCGATGGTTATCACGTTGCTCGTTGCTGTTGTCACGCGCCCACTCTTCGCCCGTCACGAGGGAGAATACCTCCACCAAGTCTCGACCGAATTAACGACGCCGTGCGTGCCTTTTGCGAAGCCGTATGCGCGGGGCAAGGTGAAGGTGCTGTTTCTCACGCCGCGAACCTTCTGCGCCCGTGAAATCGTCGAGTTGTGGCAGCGTTTCGACATGGACTTCGAGGCGGTCACGTTCTATCATTCCCGCGAGCTTGGCGGCACTGACGTCTGGGAGAATTCCGTGCTGGGGGGAACGCCCGAGGAGAAACTGAAGGAGCTTCGCACCAAACTGGAAAAGGAGTACGACTGCATCGTGCTGGGCAACGTCGCCCTCGATGCCATACCGGTCGAGTGCCAGTATCAGATACTCAAGAAGGTGTCGGAGGGAACCGGCCTACTGCTTGCCTACAACCTCGGCAGTCGTCTGCAGTTGTTCAAGAAGCCCTTGGCTGAGGGGCGCGCGGCAGCGCTTGCCGGAGTGCCCTGGAGCGGGATGGACTTGTTGCTGACCGCTGAGTTTCAGAAAGGCTTTGGGGTGAAGTCGGTCACAGAGCTTCCTGACAAGCTCGTCACAGGCTACCAGTTCCACAAAGGTCGCATCGTCACACTCAATTGGCCAGGTGGAGGCAACACCTGGTATGGTGGCTCAGGACTGACTCCCCGCGAAGACTGGAGCACCCACTGGCACGCGAACTATGACCACTACCTTTCCCTCGTCGCGAAGGCGATTCTCTGGACGGTGCCACGAAAGTCGCCGCGAATCGTGTGGACCTCTTTCCCACCCGATGGAACAGAGATTTCCAGAGCCCAACTGCCTGCCGCGCGGTGGAAGGTCCCTCTGAGGACAACGCAGGATACCATTGCAGGGAAGCTGCAGGTCGTCGTCCGCTCTCACGACAACCAGCAGGAGTTCAATGAATCGCAACGTGTCTCCGCCACGGCTGCGGGTGTGGAGACCTCTATCTCGCTGCCCCGTCTGCCATGTGGTGGGCATTACCTCGACCTCGCCTTTGTGTCGACACGGGGAGTCGAACAATGGGGTTCGATCTTCTTTCGTGTGACGGACAGCATTGGCATCGTGTCATTGCTCGCCGACCCGGAGTGCGTCGAGCGAGGGAAATCAATCAATGGAAAGCTAACCATTTCCCCACCTGCCACGAAAGGAATGCGGGTAAGATTCGAGTTGACTGACACTTTCGATCGCTTGATTGCGCGTAGAAATATCGCCTTGATCGCGGGGCAGACCGAAGCCACGGTTTCCCTCGATACCCGTGGTGTTCTGTCGATTGCACAGACTCTGTCGGCGGCACTGCTGAACGGAAACGAAATAATCGAGCGACGCTCCGCGTTCGTGTTCGTCCCCCGCCGCAACACCGAGGAGTTCCCGATGACGTTGTGGGGAGCGGGGGGACGGAGTGGACTGGGGATGACCGTCAACCGCCAGTACCGCAGCGTCGGATTCAACGCGATCCTCGCGCATCCAACTCCTGACGGATTGGACGAGCGAGCGCAGGCGATTGCCAATCTCGCTCCTGTCCCCTACTCCTACCGCGTCATGATTGACCAGGCCAACGACGGCACGGCGAAGGACGGCTGGCTGCAAACCATTCCCGATGGAACCATCGCCAATCCCATCCTTCGGCAGGAGGCGAAGAAGACGGTGCAGGAGCGGATTGCGAACGTGATTCGCTACGGCCCTCCCTACTACACCCTCGGCGACGAGAATTACTTTGCCTACTACACAAAGTTCTCTCAGTCCGATGTCGCAGGCTTCCGCGAGTATCTCAAGAAGGAATATCGCGACCTCGCCGACCTCAACGATCACTGGGGAACCACCTCCGCCTCGTGGGACGACGTGCAACCAATTCCCGACGACCAGGCCATCAAGGAGGGGAAGTTCTCCGCGGTACACGACAGGAAGTCCTACATCGAGACCAACTACGCCAGCTATCACGAGTGGCTCCGTGATGCGATCCGCAGTGTTGATCCCGCAGCGAAGGTCGGAGCGGAGGGTTCCGTGCCTGGGGACATGGAGAAGACGATTGCCAACCTCGAAGTTTGGAGTCCCTATATGGACCGCCGCGGAGACGTCATGTTGCAGAACCTCGCCAAGCCGGGTCTCGTGCGCGGGATGTGGTGGGGCGGATACGTGCTATGGCGACAGGACCGGCACGACGCTCTCGTCCTGTGGGACCAACTGCTGCGCGGCGCCGCGAACTGCAACTTCTTCTACTGCTCGCAAGGGTCCGAGGGCGTCATGGCGCCTGCGATGAACTGGGCGAATTGCTTCAATAAGATGCTGCCCGGCTTCGAGGAAATCCGCAGCGGTATCGGGCAGACGCTGGCGGAAAGCCAGCTTGCCGACCAGGGAGTCTACGTTCACTACTCGACGGCTAACGTCCACGCCGCTTCGATGTGCGCGCCCTTCGGATCCTGTGAAGCCGCTCAAGATGTTGTCTTCAACCTGCTGGATGAATTGCGCATCAACTATCGCTACATGACTCGGAAGCAAATCGAAACAGGCGAGTTGTCGAAGCGAGGCGTGAAGCTGCTGATCCTGCCGGGCGCTCAATGTCTCTCCGATGTGGAGACGGCTGAGATTCGGAAGTTCGTAGAAGCCGGTGGGACGGTGATTGCAGATGTGGATGTCGGGACACGGGATGAGCATCTCAAGGCACGCGCGCAAGGAGTTCTGGATGATGTCTTTGGAGTTTCCCGAAGAGGGCTGAAGAAGCCTGTGGAAACATCTCTCGACGTGAGTGCAGACCTTCCACCCGCTTCCAGCGTTCTCTGCAGACTTGTATGCCGGAAGGTTCTCGTGGATCCATCGGTGACTGGCCAAGGAGCCCTCGGAAAGGCGGCAAACGGTCAGCCGGTGATGTTTGTACGGAAACTCGGGAGGGGAACATCGTTGCTTCTGAACTTTGACTTGCAGAATGCAGTCAGCACACAGCCTCCCGATTCTCGCAAGAACGGAGCCCACCTGTTCGGTGGAATGGTTGCCCTCGCAAAGGTCAGACCCGCGTACTCGGTTGCGACGGCCGAGCCACTGCAGGCTCGACTCCTCGAAAACCGTGGAGTTCGTTACCTCGCCGTGTGGCATCTCTATCCAACCAAGAGCGGAGCGACTGTACGACTTGCCAATCCAGCCTATGTCTACGATGTGCGCCAAGGGAAAGCGTTGGGGAAGACACAAGTGGTCACCATCGCCGACGGTACGGACTGGCCGCGGCTGTATGCCTTGCTGCCAGCGGGAGATACAGCCCTTTCCATGACAGCTCCCGCGACTGCAAAGCGAGGGCAGATGGTGACGATCAAACTCGCGCTGAAAGGTCCCACCCCGGAGGGACGAGTAATCCGAGTCCAGATCTTCGGTCCCGATGGGAAGGAGCGGGAATGTTACCGGCGGTACCCGCGTATGCCTGGAGCTACGGGATCAGTAGAGATCCCGCTTGCCTTGAGTGACCGAACAGGCAAGTGGACCGTGCGTGCTGTGGACGTGGCAACCGGGACGAGAGCGGAATGCGCCGTGCGGGTCACCCGATGACTTTCGGGCGTGTCTTCCTTGGACTTGTGATCATCTTCCCGGGAATTGAACGACTGCTGTCGATGCCTGCACGACAGGTATTTGGAGGCGCGTGATCGCGAAGGAAGGGGGTCCGTGCCTCAGCGCCATCACCAGTTTCCTGGCACCCCAGACCGCAACCGGGACGACATCAGTGGTCCGAGGGTTGCAGGACATTACCTCTGCAGGACATTACCTCTGGCGACATTATGGCGAATATGAGACCATGTAGCCCGTCGACGGTCTCCTGGCGAGGGACGAATTCCCACACCTATCTGAGTGGCTTTTTCATGACCTGTCAGTTGTCCTGCATCATGGCTGGCGCGTGGGAGTCGAATCACTCGACTGAGGTTCGCTTTCACCAGCGGCGGGAGAGTTCCAGTGTTCCCTGGAGAGGTCCTCAAGTTGCCCAACATGCCCACATGGAGGTATTGCCTTGTTGGTAGATTCTGATACCTGCCCGGAGTGGGGCGCCGACCCCGACTCTGATACTCTTGAATGGTTGCAGAACCATCCTCTGCGGAAGGACACGGTCGTGTTCCTCGAATACCTGCGGGCCCATCGTCCGGTGGGGACCCAGAACCGAGGGAACCTTCCCCTCAAAGCAGTGAGGGAGATCTCCTCCCGCTTTGTTGACCCGCCTCCGATGGAAGAGATCGTTGGCGAAAAAGTATACCGGGTCCGCAACGAAGAAGAGGTGCGTCGGCTCGTTTTCATCCATGAGCTTGCGTTCGCTCAAGTACTGGCTGGAGGCGGACGCTGCCGGCAGTGGAGATTGACCACCGAGGGCGAAGAGTTTCTGGAGTTGAGCCCCTCTTTGCAGTTGCAGATGCTCTTTTTCGCCTGGTGGTTGTCCTACAACTGGAGACATCACTATCCCTGGGAAAATCTTGAGGAGAGCCTTCCTCTCACTCTCAAACCCATCACCCTCGACCGCCTGGTGCATCTCCCAGTGGAGGAATCCGTTCCTTTTGAGGAGTTTGCGGATCGTCTGATCGCCGACACAGGCCTTGTGTGGCTGGCCGAGAAGCAGACCTACGCCCAGATGTATCTGCGCTCTGCAGTGCAACACATGGTGATCCAACCCCTGGCCGACTTCCTCGCGATTGAGCTTGAGTATCGCGAGGAACTTGTCGGCACTGGGACCTACGAAACACTTCACGGATTTCGGACCACGGCCCCAGGTCGCTGGCTTCTGAACAATTTCGCCCTGAGTCTCCAACCTGAGCCGGAGGCTCCACCACCTCCACGATCCATTGTGCTCGAAGGAGTACTCGGTCACGCCTGACACGCTGTGCCGTTGTTCTCGATTCCCACATGGAACCGGACCAGGAGATATCTATGGAAAACCATACCGATTTCCCCAAACGAACGCTTCGCCCCCCAAAGACTTCTGCGGGCCGAAATCTGGGTTCCACATCGCCCCCGACGAAAACAAGCCGTTCGTCCAGGAGTTGCACTCCTGGACGCAACTATGAATCGGCAGTTCTACCGCCCTCTACCGATGGGATGGGCGAGTCGAACTCGCACCTCATAGCCCGTCCAGGAGTGCAACTCCTGGACGAACGAACGGCGTGTAGTGCCCCGCGAAAACTCATTTTCGGCTCGCGTGGTGCGAAGCCGCGCATGGATGATTCCTCCGAAAAGCCACGAGTTGATTAGCATCCACCCCTACGACGGTCAGAAGCCTGCCGATTGACCTAGGGGTTGATGCTAATCAACCCGCTCCCCTAAGAGCACGGAAGGGCTTTTCGGGTAGGCTCTTGGCTGGACTTTCTCCATGTCAGACACTGCTGTCCTTCAGCCAGCGGTAGTTTGCACGGTTTGGCTACACGGGGCGCAGCGCAACGGCCCCTTGACACCAGACTGCTGGCCCCGAGACCTCTTCGTAGGATAAAGCGGTAACTCTGCGAGTTCCACAGCTTTGTCGTCCTCCAACACGACAAAGCTGGAGCTTTATCTCTACGGGGAAATGGCGACGCCCGGGCCAGCGGATGCAGGGAACATAGTACATGTCCGATCATCAATTGAAAACCATCGACGACCTGGCCATATTTGGCCAAGAGCCGACTTTTCAGGAACCCCTGCACGTCGGCGGGCCGAATATCGGTGATCGGGCACGACTGATGGCGCGTTTCAGCGATCTGCTCGACCGTCGTTGGCTTACCAACCATGGTCCTTATGTCCAGGAACTTGAACGACAAATCTGCAATCTGCTGGGAGTCAAGCATTGCATTGCGATGTGCAATGGGACCATCGCCCTGGAGATTGCGATCCGGGCGCTGGGACTCAAAGGCGAAGTGATCGTTCCCTCATTCACGTTTATCGCCACAGCCCATGCCCTGCAATGGCAGGAGATCATACCTGTCTTCTGTGATATTGACCCGGAAACCCACAATCTTAATCCAGAGTGTGTGGAACAGATGATCACGCCGCGCACAACAGGCATACTGGGCGTGCATGTGTGGGGGCGACCGTGTGCCATTGAAGAACTCAGCGAAATCGCCCGGCGGCGTAACCTGCGGTTGATGTTTGACGCGGCTCATGCCTTTGGTTGTTCTCACAAGGGGACAATGATTGGCAATTTCGGGGAAGTAGAAGTTTTCAGCTTCCATGCCACGAAGTTCTTCAACACTTTTGAGGGCGGAGCGGTAGTCACGCACAATGGTGACCTGGCGAAAAAAATTCGACTGATGAGTAACTTTGGGTTCGCCGGTTACGACCGGGTGATCTACCTGGGAACCAATGGCAAGATGAACGAAGTATCGGCAGCCATGGGCCTGACCAGCCTGGAAAACCTGGACGACTTCATTGCGGTGAACTATCGCAATTACCGCCAATATCAGACCGAGCTCGCCGGCCTTCCCGGCCTCCGCATGGAGACCTACAACGAATCCGAAAAGAACAACTACCAGTATATCGTTCTGGAGATAGATGAAGCGGCGACCGGTCTCTCTCGCGATCTCGTCGTCGAGATCTTGCACGCCGAGAATATCCTTGCTCGCCGCTACTTCTATCCTGGCTGCCATCGGATGGAACCCTATCGCTCATACTTCCCGCATGCCGGTTTGCTGCTGCCTGAGACCGAGAAGGTCAGTCAAAGGTGCCTGTTGCTGCCAACCGGAACCGGAGTTAGCTCCAATGACATCTCGGTTGTTTGCCAGATTCTGCGGTTGGTGACTACGAGTGGACCCGAGATTCATCGGAGGTTGGGGAAATAGCCAATGCTTGTCAGTATCTGCATGGTGACCTATAACCACGAGAAGTACCTCGCGCAGGCGATCGAAAGCGTGTTGAGCCAGCAGGTAGATTTCGATTACGAGCTTGTCATCGGGGAGGATTGTTCCACCGACCGAACGCGCGAGGTCGTCTTGGAATATGCCAACAGGTACCCGGACAAGATTAGCCCATTGCTGCACGATAAGAACCTCGGCATGCAGCGGAATTATCTCCATACGCTCCATGCGTGTCGCGGCGCGTATATCGCGCTGCTGGAGGGGGATGATTACTGGACCGATTCCCATAAGCTGCAAAGGCAGGTTGAGTTTCTAAAAGCAAATCCCGGGTTCTCCGCCTGTTTCACCCGCACTTCGGTCTTTCACGATGGAGATTCTTCGCCTGCATTTTGCATACCCTCCGACGACCCGGACAGGAAGGTCATTACGACTGAGGATTTGCTGAGGAAGAACTGCATCGCCACCTGTTCGATGGTGTTTCGCAATCTTATGCCTGAGATCCACTTTGAGGCCTTCCTGTCGCTGAAGATGGTGGATTGGCCGTTGTGGGTCATGGTCTCACAGCATGGGCCCATCGGATATTTCAATGATATGATGGCAGCTTACCGCCTTCATACTGAGGGTGTTTGGTCGAAGGAAGACGAGGTGGCCAAACTGGATGCGATCGTGCAAGCTTGCCGGGTCCTGAAAGAGTGTTTGCCGCGACAATACAGCCGACTCATCACTCAGAAGACTGTAAAGACCTATCAACAGATTACGCTGGAACTGTTGCGGCAAGGGAACAAACGGGCTTCCCGCTTCTACACAGTCAAGAGTATAGCTTTCATCCCCATCAGGGAAGTGTTTGGCTTCAGGGGGTATCTCAAGCGATCGGTTGTCTTGTGGCTTGGCTCTCTTGTCCTGCCGTTGCCCTGGGTGGAAAAGCACTTTGTATAGGCAAAGCACGTTCGCTATCAGTCTCTACGTAGCAAAGTGTGAATAGCCAGCGGCTTCCCGTGGCCTCTGAAGGAGAATTCTGTGGATTTATATCAGACCCTGTATAGATCCCTATATCGCACGTTCCATCCTATACACCGTGAACATCAATTAAACAGCAACCTCATCCGTAACTTGGGCAAAGGGCGGCCCAATCGGACAGGAAGGGCTCTGGTTTCGTATCTTTCACACTTCATCGGTTATGTCACAGATCAGGCCTCCCGTGAGATTTGGAGCCGCGAGGAGTTGGCTTCGGTGCTTGAAGCCCTCTGCCAGGGGAAGTTTGCCAGCCACTCCAATCATTGGGAATCGGCCGAATTGGTCCGTCAGTTAATAGAACGGGGCTTTGTCGTCGATTGCATCTGGGGGCGGGATGGCAGCTTGGTCGAGGACGTGTCAGGCTATGACCTTATCCTGGATGAGTGGAGCAACCTGCCACGGTGGGCTGCCAAGAACCCTCAGGCAAGGAGATGGTTCTATGGCACTACCTCTTTCTGGCTCTTCTGTAACGCCGCCGAGCTACAACGACTGAACTGGTTGTTCGAACGAAGAGGAGTGGTGTTGCCTCCTCAGTGGCAATTGCCTCCTTTGCTTGGGTTACATGACGCAGATGTGGTTACATATTTTGGGAATGACTTCTCTGCCAAGCACTTTGGCCTATACCAACCAAAACTGCGCAAATTGTGGGTCAGCACCTCTGCCTCTTCACCTCACTTCAAACCTAAGGACTGGACACAGGCAAGAAAGCGCTTCCTTTTCTACGGCAGCTCAGGATGGGTGCATCGCGGGCTTGATTTGGTCCTTGAGGCGTTCCTGAAGACTGACCTGGAACTGCTGATCTGTATGGCTGACCAAAAGTTTCTCGAAGTGTACGGAGAAGATCTTCAGGGACGCAAGAACATCCAGTATCTGGGCTTTGTTCCTCCGGATTCTGCTGCCTTTCAACAAATCGTGCAAACCACATCTGCGATAGTATACCCTTCGGCTGCGGAGGGATGCTCCACTTCAGTCCTACAATGCATGCAGTTTGGATTGATCCCGATCGTCACCGAAAGCACGGGGTTGAGTATTCACCCCGACTGGCCTCCGCTGAAGGGAGAGACCGACCAGCATTTGATCGAGAACATCCTGCAGCGCTGCATCGAGATCTCGGAGAACTCTGACAGCCAGCTTGAAGAGCTAAGTCATGGATTTTGGGAGTATGCGAATCGAAACCATACACGCCTGGCCTACCGCGAATCTCTCCGGACGGTGCTGGATGAGTTCCTGGGCTAATCATGGGTTGGCTCGATGGCGTCTGTAGCAGTAGTGGTTCCCATCTACCGCGAAGTCCTGCTGCCCGATGAGCAGATCTCGCTGCGCCATTTGCGGAAACACCTGTCCGGCTATGATTGGTACTCGATTGCCCCGCCCAACTTGAAAGTCCCTGACATCGGAGCGGAAGTTAAGCGGTTCAGTTTTCAGAGCCTAGAGTCGTATTCACGCGTGTTGCTGGGTGAAGCGTTCTATACCGCCTTCACGGACTATGAGTTCATTCTGATCTACCAGCTCGATGCCCTCGTCTTTTGCAGCAGACTGGAGTTCTGGTGCAACCAGGGATTTGACTATATCGGCGCGCCCCTGCTGAAATCCCCGCAGAACTCGATCGAGGGTTTTCTGCAGGCTGGTAACGGTGGGCTTTCTCTCCGGAGGGTGGTGAGCTTCTTGCGGGTAATCGGCGCCGAGAGTTCTTCCACACCGCACGATTGGCGTAGTCTAAGAAGGGCTTTGGCTGAGATGCCGGCGGATATTCGAGCTTTGCCCGTCTCACAGCGGATCATAAAGATGTTTCGAGTGTGTAGAGCTATTCGGTTCGGACCCAAACAGTACATGTCCACCTACACGCTCAATGAGGACTTGTTCTGGTCCTTCCGCGCGCGGCTGTTTGCCCCGCAGTTCAGAGTGGCGCCGGTACCCATCGCGCTGGATTTTGCCTTTGATCGTGCCCCACGCTATTGCTTCGAGCAGAACAGCCATCGGCTTCCCTTCGGGTGCCATGCCTGGGGGAAGTGGGATAGAGGATTCTGGGAGCCGTATCTGCTCTAAGAAGGAACCGATGGGAAGACAGGAGGAACGCAATGACGGACCACGAGAAGGGCCATCCTGGAGAAGAGGAACCAATGCCGCCACCCGCATTGAGCGCGCATCATCCACTCCAGGATGTGACTCACCTGCTTTCGGGAGCGGGAACAGCAATCCCGCTATTCAAGGTTCACATGCCCGAAAACGTCTTAGAGCCGATATCAAAAGTCCTGATGAGCGGCTATGTCGGTCAGGGACCGGCCGTAGAAGCGTTCGAAAGGGCTCTGGTGCCCTGGTTCGGCAACGAGAACGTACTGTCCGTCAACTCGGGCACCTCGGCTCTCACTCTGGCCTTGCGCCTGGCGAATGTGGGTTTTGGTGACGAGGTGATCTCCACCGCCATGACATGCACGGCTACTAACGTACCGATACTGGCCATGGGGGCCAAGATCGTTTGGGCCGACATCGACCCGATGACAGGGAATATCGATCCCTTGGACGTGGAGCGCAAGATCACTGAAAGAACCAAGGCAATCATGGCCGTGCACTGGGGAGGTTATCCCTGCGACCTGGACGGATTGAACCGCGTCGGACGCAAGTATGGAATCAGGATCATCGAAGACGCCGCTCACGCTTTTGGAGCAACCTACCACGGCAGGCCGGTAGGCAGCCACTCCGACTTTGTGTGTTTCTCATTCCAGGCAATCAAGCATCTAACTACGGTGGATGGCGGCGCCCTGGTCTGCCGTGATACCGAGAGCTATAAGCGAGGCAAGCTCCTGCGTTGGTATGGCATCGACCGCGACAGTGAGCGCAAGGACTTCAGGTGCGAAGAAGACGTACTCGAATACGGCTACAAGTTCCACATGAACGACGTGAACGCCACGATTGGTCTGGAGCAACTTGCTCACGTCGGCGAGGTGTTGCGTCGGCACCGTGAGAATGCCACTTACTACCGCGATCGCTTCCAGGAGTTACCAGGAGTGAAGTTGCTGGATTACAGGACTGACCGGGAAGGTTCTTACTGGCTGTTTACTATACGAGTCCCAGGGCGGCGGACCTTCATGCAGGCGATGAAGAACGCTGGCATTACCGTCTCGCAGGTGCACGCCCGCAATGATCACCACACCATGTTCAAGGAATTCCGGCGAATCCTGCCGGGCGTTGACCAGTTCATCGCCGAACAAGTCTCTATCCCGGTCGGCTGGTGGCTGACTGAGGAGCAACGCGAGTTTGTCGCGGATTGCGTTGTCCGCCTGTGCCAGTGAGTCGTTTGTGCTCGAGCAACCGTCGTCAGTCCCTAAGGTATCTTACGCCCGTGTCAACGGCCTGCGTCAAGCGCTGGTGGTCCGCGCCCTGCGCAACTCGGGCTATGAATACATGACGAATCATCGGAATCCTATTAGCCTACTCCAGCAGATACGCTGGTATTTCACCCAGTATCGGCACGCCAGCCGTGCCTGCAGCTACCGCCTGTACCTTTTCCACAACGACCAAAACCTGCCTGTCGGCTATGGTGCTCTGCAACTACGCGAGGAGCGGTTGTGCCTCACCGAATGTGTGGGCACACTCCATCGAGGCCGGGGATACGGAAAAGCGATCTTGGCTGCCCTAATCGAGATTGGCAGACGAGAAGAACGAGAACTTGTAGCCGAAATCTGGGCCAGTAACGAACGATCCATCCGCATGCACCGGAGGATGGGGTTCGTTCTCTCCTCAACACGTCAACACGCGGGGCAAGACCTCCACACGTATTTCTTGAACGTGAGCTCAATGCATGAGTAACGCAATCTTTGGCAACCTCCGAATGATAGCCAATAACTGGCGGTGTAACTACCGATACCACGGAGGTGTGTCAGCCTTGGCCCGCTGTCTCATCGGTACATGGCGGATGCGTAGCAATGTCCCGTCGCAATCAGGGCCGGCCATACCCAAAGTGGACTGCATCACCTTCTCAGTTGTTCCCCAAATGACCGCCCTGTGGGCGACCTTTATTGACCAGGCGATCGACTCAAGACCGTTGCGCACGATGATTGGTGATTGCTCCGGAGCGCTACACCGCCACTTGCACCCGGGGACAGCCGCCAAAGTCATCCCGTTACTCAATTACCATCATGGTGAAAAGCTGGACTTGTTCCTTTACAAACTATGTCAGGCCGAGTATGTCGTCGTCACCGACGATGACATTTTCTGGATCTCCCCGGCTCCCTGGCAGTGGGCAATCGCGCAAATGGAGAGTGACTCCGACATCGCGGTCGTCTCATTGTTGCCAAAGAAACAGCATTCCAGTGTACTCAAAGGAAAAGTGCCGCAACCGATGGGCTCGTGTTTTGTTGTCCGTCGGCAGATGTGGCTGGCAGAGACCCTGTCCTTCAAAATAGCTGTCTCCGCGCCTTCAGAGGGCTATGATTGGTTCTACGACACCGGGGAATTCGCGCAGGTGGAACTGCTGCGTCGTGGCTACAAGATCCCCATCGCACCTCAAGCGGTTCAGGAACAACTGCTGGACTTCGAGGGGATCAGTTCCTGGACGCTGAAGATCCAGAAGTATTCAGGGGCCATCCGCGACAATGTGCTGCCCGATATCACTGTTCGGGGTAGAAAGGCACTTACCACGATATGTCTGGCACGAGGGCTGGCAGATATGATCGCTACCTATTATTCGGAAGCTCATAGTCCTCATTTGGTTGATCCAACCATACTCCAACGCGCTGAGTGTGTTTGTAAGGACCTACTACCTGAGTCGGAAGTGTGGGAGATTCAGAATTCTGCGGAGATGCAGCTTGCCAGGCTTCGTGCAAGCATAGTGTCCCATCGAGAAACCGCTGAGAGCATGAATAGACCAATGTAGACGACAGCCATGGGCCTCCAAACCATGATGCCATGGTCGCGGATGTTTCGGTGGACTTGAGGACATTCCACATGGTAAAGCACAGTTCGAGTTTGTGGGATTCAGATGATTAAGGCATTCGTCAGAACAGTTCTTGCTGCGCTCGGATACGAGGTCAGACCCTTACGAAGAGGTAAGCCAAGCCCCATTCACCTTTGGGAGGAGCATCTGGAATTCAATGACCGATATGAGCAGATCGTCGGACACACTGTTGTATCCAAGCAACGGTGTTTCATACTTTACCAGTTTGCCAAACATGTGGCGAGCGTGCCAGGTGACGTGGCGGAAGTGGGAGTGTATAAAGGCGGTACAGCAAAGCTCCTGGCAACCACACTGGGCAACACTGCCAAATCAGTCCATCTCTTTGACACATTCACAGGGATGCCTGCTACGGACCCGAAGAAGGACTGGCACAAAGCGGGGGTGTTTGGGGATACTTCGCTCGAGAGTGTTGCTGGCTACCTACGCGACTGCGGAAACACTCATCTACACGCTGGCTTTTTCCCGGATACCGCACAGGTCGTGGAGAAGGAGACCTTCTGTTTTGTCCATGTTGACTGTGACATTTAC
>JACQGJ010000438.1 GCA_016199605.1 Armatimonadota bacterium
CGACTCGTCGTCCGGCAGTGTCTTTCAGGTCCCACTGCAGGGTGTAGTCTCCGTTGGCGGAAGAGGGCACCGCGCGCAAGGTGGAGAGCTTACGACCTCTCACGCTGAAAACCTCCACCATTGCGTCAACAGGCTCCGAGGCGTTGAAGGACAACGCGTACCCCCGCGGGGTTCGGGCCATCGAGGGATTGCTGAATCGGACCGGTAACTGCGAACCGGTAGCCACGGTGATCCGAAACCGGCGCGCCGGGTTGGCTCCCGTTCTGTAGGCATAGCTGGTCTGCCTTCGCATGTTGAGGCTTCCACCGGTATCAAGGTCGGTTAACCGGAAGCGGAGGGCGCGGGGTAGCGCTTTGAGGTCACCCCAAGTCAAGGTCAGGTTCGTGTCCCCAAGGTTTGTGGTCACGAGGAAGTCCCACTCTTTCTTGCCGCTGAAGGGAGACCGCACGTCGGCGGCAAGACGCTCATCGGAAATCCCCAGGGAGCAGGGGAAATAGAGCGACACGTACCCGCCGAACTCCGGTGGCTGGACGACATCGTAAACGTTGTCGAGGCTGTCAGTGGCTCTTGGGGCGACCCCGAGGAAGTTGTCGAGGTCTTTGATCACGGGAGAGAGAACTGAGATTCTGAAGCTCCAGTTGTCGCGTCGCATGCGGCGCGGGTCGAGACCGAGAGATCCGGGAAGCGGGGACGAGGAACGCAAGGCGGAGGACGAAAGGCGGCGCGGCGATGGCTGGGCGTTGCTTCTGCGATTGCGGCCCGCGGTGGGGAACATCAGATCGAGTCCGTCGGCGTTGGTGACGCGGACCCAGTAGCCGACCCAGGGGGCGAGAGAAGTGGCCAATCGGTATCCATCGGTTTGACTGTACTCGAAGACACCGCTGCTGACCAGGCCGGCGGCCTGCGCCGAGTTGAAATCCATGGGCATTCCCCCGGGGGCCTGGACAAATAGCTCCGAAAGGGAAAACGTGCTCTGCATTGGAGGCCCGATCTGGTTGAAGCCAGGGAACAGCCTCATTTGAAAGTCGGAGTCGTTCAAGACCGGTTCTGCCTGCACGGAGACGTTGACATTGTTCTCCAGCTTCACCCAGGCGCCGAGCCCCGGCCCCAAGGGAGTCGAGAGGTTTGGATAAAGCTCATACTTGCTGTCTCCTGGAACCTCCGGCCTCCATCTGGCCATCAGGAATCGAGTCGGAGAAATTCCGAAGACCGCTGCTTCATCTCCGTTCAGAGGCCGTCCAGGCAGAGAAACCATCTGATACCCGGTGGTTCCTTTGCTATAGCCATGAGTCAGCGTCGAAACGGACACCGGCGATTGGAACAGCACCACATAGTACCCGAACCCGGTGTTACGGTCGACGCTCACCGTCTGGCCCGTATCGGTTGCCGTATAGTCGAAAGATAGTCGTGACAGACCGTTCATCGGAATGTCCGGCGGAAAGGCAAAGACGCCGCGAGTCATGCTGGCAGACTCTGGAAGAGCGCGCGTCGCATTGCCAGCCTTGAGGCTTCCCGTGTCGCTCCCGACCACGGCGCCAAAGAGGTTATCGGCGTCTCCCTGAGGGGACTCGTGAACGACATTGTAGGGAAACAGAAGCGTCGCCAGCAAGCCGCTGGCCCGCACATCGACGAACATCCGGTTTGCTCCACCCAGGTTGAAGAACTGCGGGGAGATGAATCCCTCACCGTTCTCAATGGCCACGGTATTGCCCTCTTCTGCAAAGAGATCGTCACTTTCGTCGTTTCGATAAGTGAGGTCTCCTTGAGTTGTGAGGGGGGTTTCGTTACCGGAGGCGTCCGAAGTGAAGTGCTCAGGAATCAACACGACACTCATGAATTGCGGAAGGTTGAAGACGTACAGCTTCTTTCCAAGGGAGTTGCTTGTGTCCAGGATGAACTGCCTGCGATACCAGTCAGTGAAACCAAGCCCCTCCACGACCGGCACGATCGACTGAGCAATCTGCTTGAGCGCCGGTGTGTTCCCCTCCAGGTTCTCCTCCGGGAACCGGGTGTAATAGGCATTGTTAAAATCGCGGAAGAAGCTGGCGTTCTCCGTTGCCACCTTCAGCCAGGCCGCTTGCGCCATACCGAGGCGCCACGGGATCATCCCTTCGTAGCCGGAGCTTGGGGAAAAGGTGCCGCTTCCCAGAGCGGGCTGGTTCAGGCAATCATAGAAAGGCTGGAGGTAGAAGGGGTCGTCCCTTACCGGATCAAAGGAGGAATCCACTCGAAGGTAGGCAAATAGAGCGGCCGCGCGAGAGAAGCCCTCTTCCCACGCGTCGAAGGAAAACTGTAGCTCGTCGTGAAACGCGTGCATGATCAGGTGGGTCAGCTTAAAGGAATCATCCTGGAAATTTCGCAAGGGAGGGATGAGGATTTCCTTTGTCGTGACATTGTAGAGGCCGCCATCGATGGCGTCCATGCCCGGGTCCTGGCGTATGGTAACGGTAATCGAGGTAGCAGGCTTGCCATACACCGCTTCGATGTGAGGCATGACGACGTTCACAAAACCGCGTAACTGAGCCTCATCTTCGGCGGACCAGTCGGCGAAGTTGATGGTCATCGCGCCGTTGCCGAACCGGAAGGCGGCCCGGGCCTGCGATTGTCGTATCGGCAGGATCGGCTGGCCGTTGCGCGTCAGAACGACTCGGCGATCGTACTTCAACCGCTGCCCCGGCTTCAGGCGATGAACCCGTAGAAGAAACTGCTCCAGACGCTGCCTGCTGCGGAGTGAAGAAGCCGACCTGGACCGCGCCAGCGCCGCTCGAAGACGGCGGTTGATCTCCTCATACCGCTGCTCCTCTCCGATCTCGACTCCCAGCGATCCGACCAGGCCCGCGGCTCTCGCCTCGAAGGGAAGGTTCCCCGTCATGCGAAAGTGCGACGGCACGGCGGCCTGCATTGGCCTGTAGAGGAGAACCGTGGCGCCCATCACCCACAGCAGCACCTTCCAGATCTGTCCGGTAAGTCCCGTCATCATCGAGTCCTCAGAAATTCGCCTGCAACTGCGTCTCAAAAGTGGAAGCTTTGTAGTTCTGGTCTGGCGTCGCCACGTAGGTGGTGCGGATATTCGACCACCGCGAAGTCAAAGTGAACAACCGGTTGATTCGATAGTCCAACCCGAGGGAAAGTTCCCTGCGCGCGTTATTTGCAGTCGTGTCGCTGCCAATCGTCCGAAAGTCGTAGAGCTCGGAAAACAGGTTGATCTTCGTGCTCAGCGGGTAGTTTACCCGAGCGCTGTAGGAGTCGAGCTGGGATTCGGCGAAACCCCCGACTCCCCCGAGGAAGGTGCTCCCTTCATTCGTGAAGGTAAGCATGCGCTGGTAGTCGAAGAATACATTCAGCTTATCGGGAAGCCCCAGTTGCACGCTGAAGCTTGAGATCTTGCTGTGGGAATTGTCGGTGGAATCCAGGAACTTCAGCCGTTGCTCCGTGTACTGCGACAGCAAGCTCAACTTGTCGGATACCCGGTAAGTACCTCCGAGGCTCATGTCTTTGGAGTCGCTGTTGGTGACGGAGCCGACGCCGCTGTTCAACTGCCGGTTGGTTCCCCCGTTCAGGGAGATCTTGCTGGTCAGCGCATACTCCATTCTCAGTGAAGTCATCTCCCCCTTCGTCGAGGAGAAGGTGGAGGTGGACGAAGAAGATTGGCGCGGGAGAGACCGGAGCCGCGGGTCCGCGGGGACGTAAGTTGAAGGGCCCAATGAGGCGACATAGTGCTCACCTCTCAGGCTGTCATCCAGCAGAGAGGCGCCCTTGGGCAAAGGGGTTGGGGTGCGGGAAGGGGCCCGACCATAGGGATCGGTGACAACGCCCACACTTCCTCCGGCGGTGATTCCCGATTCAACGCCCTGGTTGGTCAACCCGGGTGCGACTGAGTTGGTCGTCAGTCCCTGGGTGGTCACGTTAAGGACTGAGAAACCCGACGGCCGGTAGTTCCCTTTGAAGGAAGAAGGCGTTGTCGTTCCGACAGGGTTGCCCCAACCGGAGCTGCCGGCTCCCCAGCCTCCGCTCGATCCCGAGCCGTAGTTGTAGCCGCCGCTCCCATAAGTGTAGCCGGTGCTGTTGATGCCGTTGTTGAAAAAACCAGTGGTTCCCGTCGTCGGTCTGCCGAACGAGGAGCTGGTCGTCCCCCACCCTGGGGAAGAGGATCCCCCCATGGAACCCCAGTTGGAGCCGGAGCCAGAGGAACCATAGCCATACCCCGAGCCATACCCCCCGTAGCCACCAAACCCGGAGCCGAAGCCGATGCTTCCCATGTAACTGCCAGTATAGGTGCTGCCGAGGCCGGTCCCCTCGCTGCTGGTGCTGTATCGGGTCAACTCCACCCTCAGCCGCGATCCCGGAGCAAAGGAGGCGCTCAGATTCTGGCTGCTCGCGGAAGAGACCTTGGCGCCGCCGCTTTGAACATTATTGGCGGCCAGGTCTGCCCGCAACTGAAGAGGCTTGAAGGGATTGTAAAAGAGGCCCAGGCGGCTGTTGCGCGTCTGCGAATCGCCTGAGCTCGAGCTGGTAGCAGAGGAGGTGACGCTGTTGCTCTGGTCGATCAGGGCCAGATTCCCGTTGACCCCAACCTTCCCCTTGCTGAAATTCATCTCAAGGTTGTTGCTGACATACGCGCTGTTGTTGGGGGTAGCAGTGGAAACCGTTGTGGAAGCGCCTGCGGAACTGGACGTGAGGCGTTGGTGAGTAATCTTCAGTTGCGGGAGACCCGGCTTGTCATAGCTCAGGACCGCGTTCAATTGACTGGTGTCCGATCCCGCGCCACCGGAGGCTCCCGTGGACCCGAAGTAGAGCCCCTGAGCGCTCGTGAAGTTGTTGTACTGGCTCTGCAGTTTCAGGGACTTGCTGAAAAGGTATTGCAGCCCCCAGTCGTAACCCGACTCGTCGCGAGCAAAACCTGTGCTCTCGATCCGATTGAAGCCGGAAGCGATGTTCCGCAAGCCGAAATTCACGTTGAGCTTGCTCCCCGCCTGCCCGATCGTGCGCAGGCTGTAAGCGGTCCCGCTTTGTGCGGAGGACGCGCCGCCCTGACTCTGCGCCAACTCAAAAGTCGTGTTCCAGTCCTTGGCAAAGGCCCAACTGCCATCGATGCCGGTCACCTTGTGATCTCCGGTCGTGGTGCTTCCCCCAGGCTGGTAATCGTACTCGACAACGATCAGCGAAGTCGGCGGAACCGGTCGGAGGAAGGTGATCCCGCCGGAGGTGTAACTGATCTCGTAATCCAACCCCTGGACTTGAGTGATCGCGTTCAGGGTGATCCGCTCGCTACCGAGTACAATTGGGCGAAACGTCAAGCCGTAGGGACCGGGCGAATTCTGCCCGTAGAACTCCTCATGCTCCCGGGTAGGGCCGGACGCGCCTCCCGTAGGACGCGAGTCCTGCAGCAGATAGGTCATGCCCAGAGAGAGTTTCTTCGACACAGGAATAGTCCCGCGCAAGCCGTAGAACGTGCCGCTCGTCTGGCCCGCAGGGTTGTACTCGTAGCTGATGGCGATCGTTGAGGTGCTGGGGATGATCGTTCCTATTCTGAAGGTGATTGAGCCAAAGGTGTAATCGATCGTATAATCGACTCCCCGGATCTTCACTTGCTCATCCACACGCACTTGTTCGGTTCCGTCCAGGATCGGGCTGTGAGTGAGATAGTAGGGGCCGACGGTGTTGTTTCCCTGCAGGGCATCGGTGGCTGCGAGAGCCTTGGTCTGGGAAACCACGAAGTTCAGCTTCTTGTCCTTGCCAAACTCCGTGTCGATCTCGAGCCCTTGCAGCGTCTTTGAGAAAGAGGTGAGGTCGCTGCCTGGGAAGCTGACATTGAGGTCTCCCACGGCGAGGTCCGTCGATCCCGCATCGTATCGCAGAGTCCACCGTCGGTCTGACACGCCAAAAGGGCTGCTGTAGTACCTGCCCTCAATGGAGAAGTTGCCGTACAGAGGGCCGTTCACGTTGAGGGAGGTCTGGTTCTGCAGTTTCTTGTCAGCGCCGTAGTTATCAAGCTGGTAGGCCGAAGTGGAATTCGTTCCGCCGCTGACACTGCTGGTCCGGTAAGTGAGAATCTGACTGCCGGAGATATCGGGTTTCTTTTTCTCCTCGGCTCGCGCCACTTGGGCTGGTCGGACCATGAGAGCCGCGAGGAATCCCGTCCAGAGATACTTCTGAACTGCGGTCCAACGGGAACTCATGGACCTTCCCTTCCGAGCCGGCATTGCAGACTCACCATTGCCTGCGATTATATCAACGGGCGCGGACGAGTGTCAATGAAGGGGGGTGCCTATGCCGAGGTCAGCGCAAACACCATGTCCGTCACGAACCGCTTGAAGGATTCGTTCTGCATGTATTGCTTGTAGAACTCGGTGTCGTCCTTGTAGAGAGGCACCACCGCGCGTTTCAGCGCGGCAGCCAGCTCAATTCCTGCCGCCGCTGGTGTGTTCCTCTTCGCGTTCTGGTAGGCGGTGTCCGCGGCG
>JACQGJ010000439.1 GCA_016199605.1 Armatimonadota bacterium
TGTCATGAAAGGAAAGTTACAGTTTAACGCTCTTACGTTTGCCTTTTTGCCGGTGGTTGCGATGTTCTTCGTTCTCTCCTCGTCACCACGAGCACACGCGCAAGGCGGTGACAAGATCACCATCGAGCTTAAGGACGCGGATTTCAGCGACGCATTGGACATACTCTTCAAGAACCGGAACTTGAACAAAGTCTTGAAGCCTGGCATCAAGGACAACACCTCGCCGATCTCCATTTCGTTGGCGGACGCAGACTGGGAGGTGGCCCTCAAGTTCATCGCCGACGCAGCCAACGTCAAGTATCGTAAAGAGGGGAACGTCTACATCTTCGAGCCGAAACCTCAATCGACGGAAGGAACAGGCGGGGGTGGAGGCGCCGTGGGCGGTCCTGCCGGCGGGACGTTTCCCGCGGGAGAAGCCGGTCGCAGAACAAATGCCGCGGAGGTTCCCGGAGGGGGCGCGGAGGCGCCAGGGCAGGCCCCCGGCGGCGGCGGTGCAGCGGCGGCTCCCGCCCTTGAAGGTGACGAGGAAAAGCCGAAATACGCGCGGTATGAAGTCAAGCACATCTACTCCGGTGGACTCGCCATGCTCTTCGGAGGCACAAGCATCACCACGATGATGGTTGCCAGTCCCGGCGGGAACATGAGCGGCGGCGGCGGCAGTGGTGGCAGTGGCTTTGGTGGAATCGGCGGCAGCAGCGGCAGCGGCGGCTTTGGTGGTAGCAGCGGCGGCTTCGGCGGCAGCAGTGGCGGCTTCGGCGGCAGCAGCGGCGGCTTCGGCGGCAGCAGCGGTGGCTTTGGCGGCAGCAGTGGCGGCTTTGGCGGCAGCAGTGGCGGCTTTGGCGGCAGCAGCGGCGGCTTTGGCGGCAGCAGCGGCGGTGGCGGCGGCTACAGAAGGTAAATCACCTGTAACTTGGAGCGGAACGGAGCACCACGAGCGTATTTCGGCGTTCCGGACCGGCATGGATCGGCGAGAGATGGGGTGGCCCCCGACGGGTGTTCGGCCCGAGGGACCTGCTTTTCCGACCCCCTCACCCGCCAACTCTGCGAGTTGGAGCCCTCTCCCGCCGGGGGAGAGGGTAGGGGGAGGACCATCGGTCTTGTCGATATCCATCCGCTCATAGCATAGAGGAGGGCTAATCCTGTGTTAGCAATGACTCATCGTAGGTATCGTGGTCTCGCCCGTGCAGTAGCGTTCTGGGTGGCATTAACCTTTGTCGCTTATCTTGTCAACCTTCCCCGTGCGAGTATCTGTCAGGGGCAGGAGGCGGAGGCGAAAGGCAGCAACACCATTCAACTGGAAGTGACGGATGGCGATATCCAGGATGTGCTGAAGCTGCTGAGTTCTCAAACCGGGCTGAATATCGTCTATGGAAAGGATATCCAAGGCACGGTTACTGCGAACCTTAGGAACGTTACCCTTGAGCACGCGCTGGAGGTCGTCATCAGGGCGTTGGGGTATTACTGGAAGAAAGACGGCGATGTCTACGTCATCACCAGCAAGCCACCAGCGGAAACCGTTGTGGCGCCTCGCTCCGGAGGCAACGGTCCAGACTCCCCCATAACGCTGGCACCAAAGAACCCACAGGATGTCGAGAGAATTGAGGCGATCAGGAAAGCGGCAGGACTTCCCGTCTTGCCGCCTTTGGAAAGCCTCACAAATGATGATCCGCCCGTAGAGCTTTCCCGCAAAAGGAAGTATGAGATCGTCAAGTTGAAGTACATGGATGCGCGGACGATCGTCCAGATGTTCGACCCGAGCGCACCCCCCGGAATGTTCGGTCGAAACAGCCTCGCAGCGACCCCGCTCAATACGACGCCGGGGATGATCCCGCCACAGCAGTTTGGTGCTCATGGCTTTGATGCCGCGACGAACTACCTGTTGCGTCCGGGCGGGGCGCGTATCGGTTCCGGACTCGGACCACAGGTCGGCGGAGTGCTGCAGCAGTTCGGAGGTCTCGGTGGTGGTGGTGGCGGCGGCGGCGGCCGGGGCGGCGGTCTTGGTGGCGGTGGCGGTGGTGGCATCGGCGGCGGCGGCTTAGGCGGTGGCGGTGGTGGCATCGGCGGTGGCGGCGGTGGCATCGGCGGCGGCGGTGGCGGTGGCGCCGGTGGCTTGACGCCTCCCGATGGTCTTGAATCGATCATCTCCTACGATCCGCAGAACTGGTTGATTCTTTACGGCACAGCGGAGGCCATCGCCCAACTCCAGGAGATCATTGCCTTTTTGGACGTTCCCATCAAACAGGTGACGATTGAGGCACAGTTCGTCGAGATCCTCAGCGGCTATGACAAACGGATGGGCATTACCTGGAACTTCTCGCATGGTCCGTTCGAGGTCCGGAATGACGCGACCGGCACCGGCGGCACCATCCAGGTGAAATGGTCCAAAGGAGACTTCAACGCCCAGCTCCAAACCTTGCTCAGTGAAAACAAAGCCAAGAACATCAACAGTCCGCGTGTTACCACGATGAATAACAACCCGGCTACTCTGCAGGTTTCCGTCAACCAGCCTATCTTCCTGCAGCAGCCGGTCTTTGATCAGTTTGGGAATCCGAGCGTTGCCACGTTTCCGGTCTTCGTTCCCATCACGACCGGCATCTTTGTCATTCCCACGATCAATGGCGACAACACGGTGACGATCTTCCTCCAGCCGCAGATCTCGGACATCACCGGAACCTTCAAAGGTCCTGATGGATCGGAAGTGCCTGTGATCGTCCAGCGCACCGTCCAGACCATCTTGAATGTCAAGGATGGCGAAACGATTGTGATGGGCGGCCTTGTGAAGAAGAACTTGAGCCTGGGCGCCAACAAAGTGCCGTTGCTCGCCGATCTCCCGTTGATTGGCAAGCTGTTTCGCAGCAACACGAAATCGATCAGCGATTCGGAAGTCTTGATTTTCCTGACTCCGCGAATCATCCACACCGATCTTGAGGGTGCCACTTAGCGATACCCTCCTTCCCAGACGGAGGAATCCCGCAGGGAAAGGGACTGCCAACCTGTGAAGTATCTGAAACGATCCCGTTTCTTCGGGATCGTTTCTGTTAATGGGGGGTTCATTCGTGCCGTGCGAAGTGCCGGTCAACCTCGGTGACCGGAGCTACAAGATACACATTCAATGGGGAAGCCTGTCGGAGGCCCCCACACTTCTCGGAAGACATGCATCTGCGGAGCCGAGCCATTCCGGATTGGGCAAACATCTCTTTCTCGTGACTCATCCCGGTGTCCAATCGCTGTACGGAGAGGGCCTGCAAAAGGTCCTGTCGCGAGAGGGGTATGCTGTCGATACCTCGACCGTCCCGGAAGGCGAGTCCTCCAAATGTCTCGAGGTCGCCTCCCGGCTGTACGATCGGATGGTGGAAGCCGGGGTCAAGAGGGATTCGGTCGTGGTCGCCCTGGGAGGGGGAGTTGTTGGCGACCTTGCAGGTTTTGTCGCTGCGACCTACATGCGAGGGATTCGGTTTGTCCAGATACCGACGACCTTGCTATCCCAGGTGGATGCCAGTGTCGGCGGCAAGGTGGCCCTCAACCACCCCAGCGCCAAGAACCTGATCGGCGCGTTCCATCAGCCCTCCTTCGTGTTGATCGACCCGGAGACCCTCACCACCTTGCCCGACCGTGAAATCCGCGCTGGCATGGCGGAGGTGGTCAAGTACGGCATGATTCACGACGAGTCGTTCCTTGCATACATCGAAGATAACCTCGACGACCTCCTCGCTCTATCACCGGATCCAATCGAAACAATCTTGCGACGTTCGTGCGAGATCAAAGCCTGGGTCGTGGAGCGAGATGAGCGAGAGTCCGACTTGCGCGCCCTCCTCAACTTCGGCCACACCATCGGACACGCTGTGGAAGCTGTCATGGGGTACGGGGAAATGCTGCACGGGGAGTGCGTCGCCGTGGGGATGCTTGCCGCCACGCACATGGCCACCGAGTGTGGATTGTGCCCCCCGGAAGTGGGAGACCGGCTTCGACGTCTCCTGATCCGGATAGGGCTTCCCGTCACCGTGCCAAGCCAACACACCGACGGAATCCTCGCCGCGATGAAATTGGACAAGAAGGGACGTGCCGGAAAAATGCGGTTCGTCCTACCCGAAGGAATCGGTTCGGTGAATCTCGTGGAGGTAACGGAGGAGGCGCTCGTGGCTCACGCCTTGGACAGTATCATGAATGAGGCGTCAGGAAACGGATAGCTAAGGGACTGTCCAAGAATAACGCCGCGTTTTTCCTGTTGTGAGACAGTTGGACTGTCGAACCCCGTACGCTATCGGGTTCGACAGTCCAACAGTCTCACAACAGGAAAAACGCGGCGGTATTCTTGGACA